>JAXJVX010000242.1:0-4601 GCA_036308305.1 Acutalibacteraceae bacterium
GCGCGCTACCAACTGCGCCACACCTCGATGATGGTAGATATTAAGTTATATGGTGATAACAAATACCGTTTGCGAAAGCAATACATGCTCGCAAACGGTATTTTACCATAGATACGCTATTTTTTCAAGAGTTTTTTTCGTTTTTTCTCTGCACACACAGATTTTTTATACTGTGCCGGTATCACGGCGATTTTATTTTCACATATATTAATGGAATAACTATCATATTGATATTCGGTTGCCTCCGCTTACATCACAGACCGTTAAATCAATATGCGATAATGCTTCACAGGCGATCTTCATCTTATGAGGGATAAGATATTAGATAGTGGTCACATTCATTTACAATTTAACCTTTTCTGATTTTACTTGAAAGACCGGTAGCTTCGAGTATGGATATTATAGCAATAGCTGAAACGATTGCGACCGTGCCCTGCAAAAGATTTCCCGGAACGGAGGCAAGGGCAGGAATAAAGCCGTATAGTGCCGATTCAAACAGATAATATCCGCCTGCCATTATAAGCTCTGCAAGCACTGCACCGACAGCATAACCAACATAGACAAATCCCTTTTTACCTTTTGAGAAAGCCTTGAAAAGGGCAAAAGCGACAACTACCATTACTGCTTTGATAACAAAGGTTGCGGGCGCATATGAGGCATAACCGAGCACTATATCTGCAAGCATTGCACCAATCGCACCTCCAAGCACGCCGTAGATACCGCCGACCAGCCATGCACAAAGCAGAATAAAACAGTCGCCAAAGTTAAAATATCCAAACGGCAACGGTACTGCAAAATATGTACCGACAAATGTTAAAGCGGCAAATAATGATGCAAATATCATTTTTAATAATGTAGAATTTTTCATAAATAATCACCTTTTTCTTGATTTTTCGGTATATGGCTATTATAATAACAAGTGGCATTATCGCAATGACCAAATTAATATAATTTTATAATGCCAGATTGAGAATTCAACTATGCTTACATATACTATGAATGAAAAAAATAAAATTCCGCTTTATGAACAGCTATATCGTAATATTAAGACAGATATTATAAACGGCAAGATAAAGTCGGGAGAAAAGCTGCCGTCGAAACGGGTGCTGTGTACACATCTCGGCATCAGCAAGGTTACGGTAGAGCACGCATATGCACAGCTTGCGGATGAGGGATATATATACAGTGTTGAAAAAAGCGGATATTTCGCCGAAAAGGTTTTTTCGCCGTCTGATTTTACACATACCGAGATCTATTATGACGATGAGAAGCCACACAAATACAAGTGTGATATTTCTTCCGGCAGCATCAATCCCGATCTGTTTCCTTTCACGGTATGGAGTAGACTGATGCGTTCTGTTATGCTTGATTTCCGTGATGAGCTTGTTCGAAAAACTCAAAGCGGCGGTGCGTATATTCTGCGTCGTGCGATATGTGAATACCTGCTTGATTTTCGTGGAATGAATGTTTTACCGGAGCAGATAATCATCGGTGCAGGAACTGAATATTTTTACAGCATACTTGTTCAGTATTTCGGCATACAAAACCACTATGCGGTCGAGGATCCCGGATACGAAAAAATAGCAAATGTGTATCGTTCAAATGGCGCTGAGGTTACATATATAAGTATGGATGATGACGGTATCGTGCCGCAGGAGCTTGAGCGGTGCGATGCGAATATTCTGCATATTTCGCCATCTCACCATTTCCCGACCGGAATCGTTACATCGATTTCACGCCGCCGTAAAATACTTGAATGGGCAAGGGAAAAGACCGGCAGATTTATAATTGAGGACGATTATGACAGCGAGTTCCGTTTTTCAGGCAGACCATTGCCGACACTGCAAAGCATGGACGGCGGCGAGAATGTTATATATATGAATTCGTTTACTAAAACGATGTGTCCCTCAATGCGTATATCATATATGGTGTTGCCAAGGTGTATAGCAAAGGACTTTATCATAGCTACCAAGATGTATTCCTGCCCTGTGCCGACATTTGAGCAGTATACTCTGGCTAGCTTTATCAGTGAAGGTTATTTTGAAAAGCATATCAACCGCACAAAAAAGCATTATCGCCGTCTGCGTGATACGCTTATAGATGAACTAAAAATACAGTTTGGTGACAATATACGAATTTGCGGTGAAAATAGCGGGCTGCATTTTCTGCTTGAGCTAAAAACTGCGCTTTCGGATGATGATATCAAGGAAAGACTGTTGAGGTGTGATGTTAAGGTGAAATGCCTGTCCGACTACTTTCATAACAGAGAAAATCGCACAGGCACATTGGTTGTCAGTTATTCAGGCATAAATGAGAATATTATCAAAGAAATTTGCCGAATTTTAGCAGAATGTATCATCTAATAATTGTTGACGAAGGATGGATATTATGTTAGAATACAAGGGTAAAATGAATCATAAAAGGTAGGTAGTATAAATGAGTAAAATTGCTTTGATAACCGACTCTGCAAGCGATATAAGCATTCTCGATGCTGAAAGATATAATATTGATGTAATTCCGTTCAAATTTACTATTGATGGTGAAAGCTTCCTCGGTACAGAGCTTGTGGATGAGGCATTGTATGAGAAAATGGAGGCAGCCGAGGGCATACCCACAACATCACAGATAACGATGTTTGACTTTTCACAGCTTTTTGAGAAGTATGCCGCTGACGGCTACACCGATCTGATAGTTACGCTTATAAACAGTGAGGGCTCGGCAACCTATAATAATGCTGTATTTGCTGCTGAGAAATTTAAAGAGAATAATTCAGATATAAACATCTATTGCATCGATTCAAAAGGATATACGGGTATGTACGGATATGCTGTTATTGAGGGTGCAAAAATGCGTAATAATGGGGAAAATGCAGATAAAATAGTTGAGTTTATTAAAGGCTGGCTTGATAAAACGGCTGTGTATTTCGGGCTTTATACATTGAAGTTTGCACGCAAATCCGGCAGAATTCCGTCTGCTGCTGCGTTTGTGGGAGATGCGCTCGGCTTAAAGCCAATAATGCGTATATGCGACCATAAGATCGTAACTCACGATAAAACAAGAGGAGATAAAAATGTTATTCCCGCAATAATCAAGCATACAATGGCTACTGCTGATACGAATGCTGATTACTGCGTGGTTTACGGAAGTGATATTGAGCTGCGTGATGAAATAATCGAAAAGGCTACAGAAGCATTTGGAAAAGAGCCGGCGTATTCCTTCCGTATCGGAGCAGCAATAGCGGCGAATGCAGGTCCTAAGGTTGTTGGATTGATAGTATCCGAGAAATAATAACTACTATTTATTTACCAATACTGCTTGACAAGGTGTTGAAAATATGATAAGATAGTTTTGAAAACGAGATGACAAAATTATCAAAATATTGGTTTACTATTTTTGTCATATAAATTAAGGACTGGTGAATGATATGAGAGAATATTGCCTTTTTACCGACAGCGGTTGTGATCTTACTGACGAGCTTATTGAAAAATGCGGTATAAGCGTTATTGAACTTGAAGCATTTGTTGATGATAAGCCTTATAAGTTGGGAGAGAGCGGTACTATTAAAGATTTTTACGATATGTTGCGTAATAAGAGCGGTTCTAAAACCTCTGCCGTTAATTTTGATACTATTGAAGGCAGATTTGAAGAGGTTTTAAAGCAGGATAAGGATATTCTTTATATCGGATTTTCATCAGGGCTCAGCGCAACTACGCAGAATGCAATGATTGCCGCTAACGAGCTTTCCGAAAAGTATCCCGACAACAAGATCTATATCGTTGATACTCTCGCAGCTTCTCTCGGTCAGGGTATGTTGGTATATCTTGCTGCTATGAAAAAGGACCGGGGCGCTGATATTGATGAAGTAAGAAATTATCTTGAAAGCATAAAGCTCAAGCTTGCCCATTGGTTTACGGTTGACGATCTGTTTTTCTTAAAGCGTGGCGGCCGTGTATCAGCAACAACTGCGCTGATAGGTACTGCGCTCGGAATAAAGCCGGTGCTTCATGTTGACGATAACGGCAAGCTTATCAGCATGTCGAAAACAAGAGGAAGAAAGAACTCTATTGATGCATTGTTTGATCGTATGAAGGAAACTGCTGTTCCTGGTGAGAACGATACTGTATTTATCAGTCATGGCGATTGTCATGAGGATGCTCAGTACCTTGCCGAAAGAGTAAAAAATGAGCTTGGTGTAAAAGAAGTTATCATAGGATATGTAGGCCCTGTTATCGGCGCTCATTCAGGCCCCGGAACACTTGCATTATTCTTTATCGCAGATAAGAGATAAAATATAAATAAAAACCGAAAATCCATGGCGTGATGTCCTTAACGGACATCACGCCAACTCTATTTGCATAACGACGAGTGTTATTTGCTTCGCAAGAAATGAAAGATTTATTTTTTCAATTATCCGATAAGAACAACCCTTATTGTCGGTTTTTTGGTTTTGATCTTCACCAGAAGTACGATTCCTGTCTTTATAGGGTCCCTTTTCATGATGTGTGGATATTTGACAGGCATGAGTGTATTCGGCGCGATGATCAGGAGTCAGATCCCTGATAATAAAGCCGGACAATTCCAGGGGATCCGCATTATTGGTA
>JAXJVX010000243.1:0-3954 GCA_036308305.1 Acutalibacteraceae bacterium
AGATCAGATATCACATTCTTTAGTGATGAGTAGCAACCGATTGCAGTTGCTTTCTTTGTTGTAGTGGTCTGCGTTGTTTTAGCAGCTGTGGTAGCAGGTGCTGATGTTGTTGTGGGTTTTGCTGTTGTTGCTTCAGTTGTAGGAGCAACGGTAGTGGTTATGATTGTTGTAGTTTCAGTTTCTTTAACTGTTGTTGTCTGTGTTACATCAGGTGTTGCATCTACATCGATCACTTCGGGTGTTTCAGCACCTGTGTTTTCTGATAATTGAGAAGCGGCATAAACAGTTGTACCTGTAATGGTAATTACTATTAATGCGAAGAGAATAAGCTTTTTAGCCATTGTTTTTGTGATCTTTCCATTTGCTGCGCGTCGCATTCTCAACCATAATCGGTCTTTATTCATAAAATAACTCCTTATTTTGCATTGTGAATTTATTGCGCCCAATGCTATTTTACATCACGGTTAGCCATTATATTCGTAATTTTCGCACTTGTCAAGCGCTCGAAAAACGAGGATATAGTCAATTTTCACAAAAAGGTTGTTACAAAATGGTTACAAAAGGTTACAAAACTGTAATATTTCAAAAAAATCGACCCCAAATTCGCAAAATTTAAAATTTTAGTTGTGCATTCATACAAAAAATCGTGTCAAAAAATGTAAAAACGCTTAAAACCACGGTTTTATCGGCGATCAAGGCGATTTTTGGCGCCCGAATTTCTTCGATTGTTTAGATTTTTTTGAGATTTAGTTTACATAAAAGCAAAATTATTTAAAATAAATTTTTGATAATATCCAATCTTATCCAATTATTTAGAGTTAAAATGCTGAAAAATTAAAAATTTTTTTGGTTATTTCACCGAAAAGGTTGCAATTGTCAAAGAAATAGTGTATTATATGTAGTGTCTTAAAAGGCGAGATATTAATTATACATATTATATATATAATAAGGAGTCGACTAATTTATGGCTAAAAAGTTAACCACGGCACAAGTGGCTGATTTGCTCAAGGAAGAGCTTTTATCCCACTATCATACCGAGCCGGCTGATGCATCAAACAAACAAATCTATCGTTCATGCGTACGAATTTGTAACAGAATCATGCAAAAGGATCAGGCAGAGTTTCAGGCAAAGAGTATCAAGGAAAACAAAAAACAGGTTTGTTATCTTTGCATGGAATTCCTTATGGGTCGTTCTTTGAAAAACACACTTTTCAATCTCGGACTTACAAGTGCATTCGAAAAGGCGCTTAAGGATATCGGTGTAAAGATAGATAAGATCTATGACGAAGAGCCGGATGCAGGTCTGGGCAACGGCGGTCTCGGCCGTCTTGCAGCTTGCTTCCTTGACGGACTTGCTTCAAGAGGAACACCTGCTTACGGTTATTCTATATTATATGATTACGGTATTTTCCGTCAAAAGATAGTTGACGGTTATCAGACAGAGTTACCCGATTTCTGGCTTCCCGGAGGTAAGGTTTGGCTTGTAGAGCGTCCGGGCGAAGCAGTTGAAGTTAAGTTTGACGGATATGTTGAGGAAACCTGGGAAAACGGCTATCATAAGGTAGAGCATAAGAACTATACTCCTGTACTGGCTATTCCCAGCGATCTTATGGTTGCCGGCTATGAGGGCAAGGGTTATAGTGTATTAAGATTGTGGAGCGCTAAGGCTCCCGGCTTTGATATGCAGAAGTTTAACGATGGCGATTATCTGCGTGCTATGGAGCAGAACGCTATGGCAGAGGTCATCAGCAAGGTACTTTACCCGTCTGATAATCATATTGAGGGAAAATCTCTCCGCTTGAAGCAGCAGTACTTCTTTGTAAGTGCATCTGTTACAGATATTGTTCAGCGTCACCTTAAAAATTTCGGTGATCTTCGTACATTGCCTGAGCATTTTGCAATTCATATCAACGATACGCATCCTGCACTTGTTATTCCGGAGCTTATGCGTGTACTTCTCGATGAATGTGGCTTTACATGGGATCACGCTTGGAGTATCGTAAACAGAACGGTTGCCTATACAAATCATACTGTTATGAGAGAGGCACTCGAATGTTGGCCTGTTGATCTGTTCAGAGATCGTTTGCCCCGTATTTATCAGATAGTTCAGGAGATTGATAACCGTCTTCGCAGTGAGATATGGCAGAAGACTGAGGATGTTGACTATGTTGAGCGCACCGCTGTTATTGCAAACGGTGTTGTAAGAATGGCTAACCTTTCAGTAATCGGCGGTCATTGTGTAAACGGTGTATCGAAGCTCCATTCAGAGATATTGAAGGACGATTTGTTTAATGATTACTACCGTTTGTACCCCGGTAAGTTCACCAATGTTACCAACGGTATTGCTCACAGAAGATGGTTATGTCAGTCCAATCCCGACCTTTGCAAGCTGCTTGATGAAACTATTGGCAAGGAGTATCGTGCCGATGCTTCACATCTTGCAGAGCTTGAAAAGTTCAAGAATGACAGTGCAGTTCTTGAGCAGCTTGAAAAGATAAAGACTGCAAACAAAAAGCGTCTCGCTGATTTTGTCAAGAAACAGCAGGGAATAGTGCTTGATCCGAACAGTATGTTCGATGTTCAGGCAAAGCGCTTGCATGAGTATAAGCGTCAGCATATGAATGCATTGCATATCCTTTCAGATTATTTGGCTATAAAGGCTGATCCGAATGCAGAATTCGCACCGAAAACATACCTCTTTGCTGCAAAGGCGGCTCCCGGCTACTTTATGGCAAAGGATATTATCAAGCTTATTAACAATCTTGCTGTTATGATAGATGGTGATCCGGATGTTAAGGGCAGACTGAAGGTTGCATATCTTGAGGATTATCGTGTAACACTTGCTGAAACACTTATGCCGTCGGCAGATATCTCAGAGCAGATCTCGCTTGCGGGCACAGAGGCTTCAGGTACAGGTAACATGAAGCTTATGATAAACGGCGCTATTACTCTCGGTACAGAGGATGGCGCAAATGTTGAGATCCATAAGGAAGTAGGAGATAAGAATATTATCATCTTCGGTATGCTTACCGAGGAGGCAAATGCGTTGAAGGGTAACTACAATCCTTATGATATCTACACTTCAAATCCGATCGTGAAAACTTGTATTGATCTTATCAATATGTCAGGTTCACCGGTATATTCACCCTCTGTTGCCGGCTCGCTTATGTATAACGATCCGTATATGGTGCTTGCTGACTTTGATTCTTACTGTGCAGCTCATAAAAAGGCTAACGAGCTTTATGCTGACCGCAAGACATGGAACAAGATGTCGCTTATGAATATAGCAAAAGCAGGTATATTCGCATCTGACCGTTCTATTGCAGACTATTCAAAGGACATCTGGCACGCTTAACGGTAATTAATAAACTATAAATGGGTAGACTGAAAAGTCTACCCATTTTTCGTTTTTATATTAAGTATTTGTCTGCCTGGGCATGCCACATTTCAGCGTACTTCCCGCCTTTGTTCAGCAGTTCGTCATGTGTGCCCTCCTCGCATATCCTGCCGTTTTCCAGCATAATAATGCGGTCGGCGGTGCGTGTTGTCGAAAGACGGTGTGATATAAATATTACTGTGCAGTTTTCAGCCGCTTTTGCCATATATCGATTAAATTTATACTCTGCTATCGGGTCAAGCGCTGAAGACGGCTCATCCAGAATAATAAGACCGGCGTTTTTGAAAAATGCTCTGGATATCGCAATTTTCTGCGCTTCTCCGCCGGAAAGGTTAGTACCGTCATCATCAAATTCCTTGGTAAGTCCGGTATCAATCCCATGCTTCATATGCTTTAGCCTTTCATCAAAACCGCTGTGGATGAGCGCTGAATATATCTTATCATCGGTGCTGCTTTCGGGTATTCCCATAACAACATTTTCCTTCACCGTTGCGCCGTAGATATTGAAATCCTGAAACACTACGCCGATGTTATGGCGATATTTTTCAACATCATAC
>JAXJVX010000244.1:0-1987 GCA_036308305.1 Acutalibacteraceae bacterium
AACACATACGAAGCAGCATATTAACAAAGTTCTGCAGCTGTGTTACATCGTTGGTAAGACGGGTAACAAGTGAGCCTGTTGAAAAACGGTCTATATTTGCAAACGAAAACAGCTGTACCTTCTTGTAAACATCACGGCGTATATCTGCTGCAAAGTTTACCGATGCTTTTGCGCCGAAATATGAACCTCCTACACCGCCCAGCATCATCATAACTGCGGTAAGTACCATTAAGCCGGCATACATGATGCTTTTGGATACGTTCAGAGTACCTTGCGTGCCTTCATCGATAACGATAGAAAGGAACAGCGGCATAAGCACTTCACCGATTACCTCTACTATCATACACAAAGGTCCTGCGATAAAGTACAATTTATATGGCTTTACATATTTGAGCCAACGTTTCAATTAACATCATCCTTTCCATTGGTCTCCTGATCCATCTTAATTATATTGGCTTTAACTCTTTCAAGCAATGAAACAAAATCCTGCATTTCCTCTTCGGTAAATCCCGCAAACATTTTGCGGTCTGCCTCGTCAAAACACAGTCTTGTCTGCTCAATAATGCTTTTACCTTTTTCGGTAACGGTTATTCTGTTAAAGCGGCCATCCTGTTGATCAGAACTACGCTCAATATAACCGCTTTTTTCCATTTTCTTTAATGTTACTGCAACTGCCGCAGGACTTATTTCAAACTCCTCGGAAATTTCTTTCTGACTGTTTATTCCACCGTGTCTGCCGATAAACATAAGCGTCATATGCTGGGAATGATGTATACCCATATCCCCTACCAGTTTATCAAATACTTTATGCTTAGTTCGGTTGATATATCTAAGGTTTCTTGCAGCCAATCTTAATAAGTTATTATCCACAGCTACCTCCAAATTAATTAACTAATTAACAAACATTGAACATTATAATGCGGCAATGCTTTAAAGTCAAGCCACTTAATAATTTATTTACAGAAAAATAACAAAGAGGTTGTGCTGAATTATACAACCTCTTTGCTTATTCCTATACTTTGCAATACTCATAGCGACCTACAGAAGCTATTAGTATATGATCTTTTTCATACATTCACCTATTATTGATACCATCAATCCATATTACCGCTTAACAGCATACATCCGCAAAGTGCTGCAATAGGTGCGGTTTCTGTTCGGAGTATCCTTTTTCCGAGTGTTACGGCAACGGCTCCTGCATCAATAATGCTCTTTGCTTCTGTGTCGTCAAATCCGCCCTCAGGGCCGATAAAAGCACAGACAGAACCGCACTTTTTAAAGGCTTCGGTGAGCGGTGCACCGCCTTTTTCATAAAAAAGCAACGACAGCTCATACTCCTTTATTCTGCTTACCGCTTCATTCAGCGTTATCATTGGTTCAACCCTGACCAGTTTTCCTCTTCCGCTTTGCTCGCAAGCTGAATAGGCAATTTTATTATATCGCTCGTTTTTCTTTTTTGCGGATTTCATATCAGGGCGGGATATACAGCGGCTTGAAAGCACCGGAACGACCTTTCCAACTCCCATCTCTACCGCCTTTTGAATAACATATTCAAGCTTATCCCCCTTGGGTACACACTGAAAAAGCGTAACATCAATATCCGGCTCGGTGACATTCTGCGAGGAAGACATCACCCTGGCTGTGACCTCACTTCCGACTGACACTATTTCACATTCATAGTCCGTTCCGTTATCACAAACCGTTATGACATCTCCCGCCTGCATCCGCAAAGCTTTTGTAATATGAGTTGCGCTGTCACCTGCAAGCGTAACGCTGTCACCCATCGGTGAAGAAAAAAATCTCGGCATAATGCCTCCTTAATTTATCGTAATTGTATAGATATAATCATTTGTGTTCGGCTTAAATTCAAGGCGGTCCAACTTTGCATACATTTTATCATCAAAATTAATTCTTATCGACATCTTTTCGTCAGTTTCATTCAAATCATAGATAAGATTATATCGGTATGCAAGTTCAAAATCGCCTC
>JAXJVX010000245.1:0-1575 GCA_036308305.1 Acutalibacteraceae bacterium
ATGGGGTATCTGGTGCAAAAAGGGTATTTTGATACCATAAACAATGCAATATATGAAGCAGCTCAAATCGACGGAGCATCTAACACTACAATCTTTTTTAAGATAACGCTTCCAATGTCAAAGCCAATTTTAGTTTATACTGCATTGACTTCATTTGCATGGCCATGGAGCGATTTTATTCTGCCTAATATGCTTTTGAAGAATCGAGAGCTATGGACTGTTGCCGTGGGATTAACTCATTTAGGTGATACAGAGTTTGCGAGATTTGCGGCAGGAGCAATATTTATTGCAGTTCCAATTGTTATTTTATATTTCTCGCTTTCAAAGTTTCTTGTTGCCGGAGTGTCTGACGGTGCGGTTAAATAATGCAAACCCGGTGTAAGATGCGAAAAGTGGAATAATTATTGTAAAAAAGATATTGTGGGATTTAGTTACCTATAGACATGAGTTTAAGGTAAATTTTATTTTTCTCTCATTTGATATTCATGATGTGACCATTTATCTTTATGCCTTCCGACACTTTAAAGTGTTGGAAGGCTTTTTCTTTATGAATAAAACATTCAAGATTTGTGAAAAAAGACCTTGACAAAATTTTTAAACAGAGATATAATAGAGAACGCAATCGAACAATCGTTCTAAAACAAAATAATCTCTCCTTGCTGCCCCGTGCAAGGTTTGAAATATAGTTTTTTAGGAGTTGATTAAAAAGAGTGTAGTTTTACTTTCAATTGAATATGTATCAAATTATGTGATTAAATGAAGTTAGTATGGAAGTAAGTAAAGCAGTGAAGAAAACTAATTTGATAAAAACGCCGAAAGAAAGAATTACGCTTGGTGAGTGTGTCAGAACGGATACGGGAGAACCTGCGCTGAAAGTTAAAAAGAGCAACAAGGACAAATATGAAACTATCCCTATGAGTAAGCTAATTGAGCTGATGATCCTGACATCAAATCGAAATTAAGCAGAAAACCCAAATGCGAGGTTTTCGCCTCTACAACAAAATAAAACTCTATGATTGAGTTTAATCAAGATGAATTAAGCCGACACGAGTGTTTCCAAAGTTTCTGTAATCAGAGATTTTAGAAATGTTCGTGTCGGTTTTTTTTTGCTTTTACATATACGATTCAGGGTGTACAGACAATGTGCTGTGCTGACATAACAGTGTTAGAATTAGCGGTTTATTTCACGATATATGACATCTCCCATATAGCAAAACACGCTTGATTCAATGTGATAATTATAGAATTTTAGTTGTTTTTTGAGCTTTATTACATTTTTCAGATTCTATCTTTTTTCATTCGACAATATACTGCGGTAAACGCAACCATAGTTCGGCAAAATATTTTTCCAATTTGTAGTAGTATAGAAAGCGAGGAAATTTGACTAAATCACTGATAATAGCTGAGTTTTTGAGAATTTTCGACTGACAAAATTACCCAAAGTTTTTATGGGTATTTGTAACATCTTTACTGTTGGTGGTAAGTAGAGATTTTTTAGCAAATCCACCATTTAAAAAAATATTCAAGCCTGAGTGTACATCAGGGCGAGGATACAGATATTGCAATACTGACCGA
>JAXJVX010000246.1:0-10268 GCA_036308305.1 Acutalibacteraceae bacterium
CGGCTTTGCTTCAAAGTATATTCGTATGGGTGAAAAAGCGGCAGTAAAGCACGCTGATGAAATAATAGTTTTAAGTTATGGCGTGAAGGATTATTTTAAGCAGATCTACGGCAGGGAAACGGTATATATTCCGAATGCAGTTGAAAGACCCAGTTTGCGTGCTCCGCAGCTTATCGCAGAAAAATTTGGTCTTACAAAAGATGGTTATATTCTGTTTTTAGGCAGATTGGTACCCGAAAAGGGTGTTCATCTTCTTATTGATGCGTTTAAAAAAGTCAACACAGATAAAAAACTTGTAATAGTAGGCGGCACCTCCGATACAGATGCATATGTTGATGAGTTAATGTGTTCTGCAAATGAGGATAGCAGAATTATTTTTGCGGGTTTTGCCCAAGGAGAATTGCTTGAGGAGTTTTACAGCAATGCATATTTATATATTTTACCGTCTTCGCTTGAAGGAATGCCGTTAAGCCTGCTTGAAGCTATGAGCTACGGCAATGCGTGTGTTGTATCGGATATTCCTGAGTGTACAGATGTCGTTGGTGATAAAGCATTCGTTGTAAAACCCCAGGCGGATGAATTGCAAAAGTGCATTCAGGCTTTGTGCAATGATGAGGAAACAGTTAGAAAATATAAAGCCGGTGCTGCGGATTATATTTGTGAAAAGTATAATTGGGAAGATGTTGTCAACCGCACGCTTGAATTATATGATAAATAAAATATACCCTGAATACAACTCTGGTTGTATTCAGGGTGTATGGTTTTATATTCCGTCCATTTTAAATATAATAGAAAAAGTTCTGATAATTATTTTCCAATCGATTAGAAAACTGCGCTCGTTTATGTATTTGATATCCAGATCCAACCAATCTTCAAATGAGAAGCTATTCCTATCACTAGTTGATTGCCAATAGCAGGTCAGCCCCGGAGTTATGTATAGCCGTTGTAATTCATATTCATCATACTTTTCTACCTCTCTAGGAAGAGGAGGGCGAGGACCTACAATACTCATATCGCCTTTAAGTACATTTAACAGCTGAGGTAATTCGTCTATGCTCAGCTTTCTGATAAATCTGCCGACTTTTGTAATGCGCGGATCATCTTTGATTTTAAATGCATTTCCCGTCATTTCATTCTGATCAAGCAGGCTATCAAGCTCTTTTTCGGCATTTGGTATCATTGAGCGGAATTTGTAGAAACGGAACTTCTTCCCGTTTCTGCCCACCCGATCCTGAACAAATATAGGACTTGCTTTCGGATATTCGATAAATACAACTAATGTAACTATCAGCGTAACGGGCGAAAGCACGATCATACCGAGTATTGATAAGACTATGTCTTGTAGCCGCTTAAAAAAACGGTAAGCTTTTTTTGCGCTCCATACCTCGTCACGATCCAATACGGGCGGACGAGCTGAAACGCTTGTCATATCCTTTATAATTTGCATACAATCCCCCAAGCATATATGAACTTCCCCCAAGAAGTCAATATATGAATCTAATTATATTATATTAGATATAGATAGCTATTGCAAGGCTTATTTTTTGTTAATTAATAGTTAAAAATGTACTATTAAAATAGAAAAAATTGATTATCCACTTGAAAACCGCAAATTGACTTGCTATAATTAAAACCGTGCGAAAAAATTATTATTTGCATGGAGGTCATGTATTATGCAAATGTTATTAAGCTTGTCCATTGCTTTGTTTTCGGGACTTATGCTGTCTCGCCTTGCCAAAAAGGTATCGCTTCCTGCTGTAACTGCATATCTTATTGCGGGTGTTTTGATAGGTCCGTATCTGATTGGCTCGTTCGGTGTTGAAGGCTTTGGCTTCACAAGCATGGAGCAAATAGAGTCTTATGGGATCATTTCCGATATTGCGCTTGGATTTATTGCATTTTCTATCGGTAATGAATTTCGTCTGTCACAGCTTAAAAAGACAGGAAAGCAGGCAACCGTTGTAGGAATTTTTCAGGCAGTGTTTGCAGCAGTGCTTGTAGATGCGGCACTCATTGGCTTGCATTTTCTTATTCCTGATAAGCTGCCGTTGCCGTCTGCTATAATACTCGGTGCAGTTGCATCTGCAACAGCTCCCGCTTCTACCTTAATGGTCGTTCGTCAGTACAAGGCGAAGGGTGCTTTAACTGATATTCTCCTTCCGATAGTTGCACTTGATGACGCTGTCGGACTTATACTGTTTGCAGTTTCATTCGGCGTTGCAAAGGCACTTCTTTCAGGTGCGGTAGATGTTATCTCGGTCGTACTTGAGCCGCTTTTGGAGGTCGTACTTTCCTTGTTGCTTGGTGCACTTATGGGATGCTTGTTTAGTTTCTTTGAGAGGTTTTTCCATTCTCGTTCAAAGCGACTTTCAATGTCTGTTACATTTGTATTTTTAACAGTTGCTTTATCAATGCTCGAATTCGATATATTCGGAATACATATTGCATTTTCTTCTTTGCTTGTTTGCATGATGCTTGGTGCAGTATTTTGCAATGTATGCGATTTTTCAGAAGAACTTATGGACAGAGTAGACAGATGGACAGCTCCTTTATTTATACTCTTCTTTGCACTCAGCGGCGCATCACTTGAGTTATCTGTATTTAAGGATGCTGCGATCGTATGTATCGGTCTTGTTTATATCATCTTCCGCTCTGCCGGCAAATATTTTGGTGCAAGAATGAGTGCAAATGCGGTTAAATGTGATAAGAGCATAGTGAAATATTTAGGCTTTACTCTTCTTCCACAGGAAGGCGTTGCCCTCGGTATGGCTATGAAATCTGAGGTGTTAGGTGAAGTTGGAACAGTTGTTGCCAATATAACCTTGTTCTCCGTTCTTATATATGAGCTGGCAGGTCCATATATAACCAAGGTATCTTTACTTAAATCGGGAGATATCAAGCCTGAAGGCAAAACAAGCGCAAGAGAACAGGCATTGAAGGCAAAAGATACAACAAAATAGTTTAAAAACCGGTCGAAACCTTGCTTCGACCGGTTTTGTGTTGTATAATAAAAGAAAAAGACAAGTAAGAAACTTGTCTTTTTCTGGTGCCGCTGACAGGGATCGAACCGGTACGAGTGTTACCTCACGGGATTTTAAGTCCCGGGCGTCTGCCAATTCCGCCACAGCGGCAAATCAAATATTTGCAACAAATAATATTATATATTGCCGTGGGCAGAATGTCAAGTGTTTTTAAGCTTTTGCGGAGTTATTTTCACCTGTGGAATAGTTTGCGGCAATGCGTTTTAGCTGGTCAACTGACTGTATCTCAACGCCGCTTTGCATTACAAATTCCTGAACATATGGCTCCAATGTGTCAAAGTACTGTTTGATTGATGAGTCACGGTTTAGCATATTCAATTATTATCACCTCATAATAAGTATTAATTTTTTCGGAGATATTTATGCAAAAATTCTTCTTTTCTGATACAAATAAACGATATCATACGCTCAATTACCATATGCGGCAAAATGGCGATGTTATGTACAAGGCTGTTGTTGATTGTGGGTTTACTTGTCCTAATATTGACGGGAGTAAAGGTGTTGGTGGCTGTATTTACTGTGACGGTGCAACGCTGTTTTGCGGGAAGGGAAATGTTACCGAGCAGTTAAAGCAGGAATCAGAGCGCATCAATAAAAAACACGAAGAGGCAAAGCTCATAGCATATTTTCAACCGCATACTAATACATATGCTCCGGTAGAAAATCTGCGTGAATTGTATTATGAAGCGCTGTCTTTTAATAATGTAGGCGGTATTGCTATTGCAACAAGAGCGGATTGCATAAATGATGAAGTTGTTGGTCTGCTTTGTGAGATAAATAAAAAGCATTACTGTTCTGTCGAGCTTGGGCTACAGACGGTGCATGATAGAACGGCAAGGCTTATAAACCGTGGCCATACATATGATGAGTTTGTTGTAGGATATAATATGCTAAAAAAAGCAGGGGTGAGAGTTTGCGTTCATATTATAAATGGTCTGCCGCATGAAACCAAGGATATGATGATACAAACTGCAAAGCAGCTTGCTGGTCTGAAACCTGATGGTATAAAGATACATTCGTTGCATATTTTAAAGGGCACAAAACTCGCACAAATGTATCTTGACGGTGAATTTTCTTTGCAGTCGTTAGATGATTATATCGACACGGTTGTGCGTCAACTTGAGATTTTGCCACAGGATACGGTGATAGAGCGGCTTACGGGTGACGGCGACACTTCAAAAATGCTTGCTCCTGATTGGAGCAGAAACAAAAAGGCGGTGCTTGCCGGTATTGATAAGGAACTAGCAAAAAGAGATACTTATCAGGGTAGGTTATATACTATTTAAGTTCGATTTATTGTGTTTACTGAATGTATGCACTATTTTGAATTGACTTTATGTATGCCTTGTGCTACAATATCAAAGAAAACAAAGGAGGTTATTATTTATGAAAAGATCAACTAAAATCGGAGCGTTGTTAATTGCGCTGTGTATGCTGTTTTCGATATTTTCGCTCGTATCAGCAGAAGCAGTAAGAAAAGTCGGTGATACTAATAACGACACAATTATCAACGGAAAGGATGTGTTGTTGCTTCGTAAGCACATTGTAGGACTTGATACGATAGATGATGAGCGTTATGCAGATTGTACCGGTGACGGCGCTGTCAACGGTAAGGATGTACTGTTACTTCGTAAATATATTGTAGGTCTAACTGATGAGATGGCAACCATTCCAGAGCCTTCTACTGAGACACCAACTACAACGCAAGAGCCTACAACCGAAAATGATGAAAATACTATAATTGTAAGCGGTAAGGAGTACAAGCTTACATTTATTGATGAATTTGACGGAACAGAGCTTGATTCAACAAAATGGTCACGTTGTCCCGAATGGGGTAGACAGGGCAATTATTGCTATTGGGAGAATGATATGACAACACTTGACGGCGAAGGTCATCTTGTTCTTTCTGCCGATTACGATGATGGCGGCATACTCCGTTGCGGTGCTGTGCGTACAAGGGATAAGTTCTATCAGAAATACGGTTATTTTGAGATAACTGTTAAATTACAGAGCACAGCCGGCTTTTGGTCTGCATTCTGGCTTATGCCTGATAATATAGACACCGGTATTGTAGGTGGTTCTGATGGTACGGAGATAGATATTTACGAGGCGTTTGATGTAAAAAACAGCAAGATAAATCAGGCAGTACATTTTGACGGTTATGGTTCTAATCATAAGGCTGTAAACAGACAGGTTACCGCAGATGTTTATGATGGCGAGTTCCATACATTTGCACTTGAATGGACTGAAAGAGCATACAGATTCTATATCGACGGCGAGAGAGTATCTAATATCACAAATGCTGATGTTGATATTGCAAACGTAGCAAATTATATGAAGATATCTCTTGAATCAGGTTCATGGACAGGTCAGCCGGATGCATCAAAAATGCCTGACGGTATCGTAGTTGACAAGGTATGTGTATATCAGCGTACAGACCTTCTTGATTAATAAGCTATAAATAAAGAGAAATGATTGCGTATATTTTATGCATATTAAGGATGCTAAAAGAATCGTCCGCAATGCCCAAGTGTCTTTAAGGACACTTGGGCATTTTTAATCACCTTACGGCGAGTGATATTGGGAGATATCGAGTTTCACAGCGAATCAAATATCACTGATTTCAGGGTCTTGCACCGAAATTTGATAGCATGATGATAACATGATTTTGAAGTTCTGTACTTTTTATTTAGACAGTATTTATAATTATCCGTTACAAGTCAGCCTTAATTAATTTAAAATCACTCACGATGACCTCATAATCACTCCATATTGCCACAGGATACGGTGATAGAGCGGCTTACGGCGACACTTCAAAAATGCTTGCTCCTGATTGGAGCAGAAACAAAAAGCCGTTCTTGCTGCTATTGATAAGGAAATGGCAAGATGTGATACATATCAAGGCAGGCTATATATAGTTTAGGCTCGGTTTAAATTATAATGCTTATATTTTTGATCTAAGTCCGGGAAGGTAATGACCTCTCTCGAAGGTGAAGGCCATCTTATTTTATCAATAGATTAATTTGAAATTTAAAGACACACATAGCCCAGCTTCTTAGAGAAACTGGGCTATGTTTTATATTTTTTTTGATGATTCGTTTGGCGCATATGTAATAATACAAGCACTGTCATATGGACAGTGCTTGTATGTGAATCTATTAATTTTGTTGTTCTAATCTCGCTAATGCATATAACTCAGGTGAGAGCAATCCTAATTCAATTTTTTCACGAAGTGCTTCACTTTCCGTTTCAGTTGAATCTCTTAAGGTGATGGAAATTGATGCTGTATCTGCTGTTACGGTAAATGCTTCAGATTTAACTGTTAATGTCTTAATAAACGCACCTTCACTATCATACAAATTAACAATGAAATAGGAAGAATAATTGCTGTGTACGTCACTTGCTTGTAAGAATAATGACTGATTAGCAGTAACTGCAATTTTTTTGCTGACAGAAAGTCGTTTGGCACCGTTTGTAGTATCTGTTGTGATTATTCCGTCTTGACCGTATTCACCATTAATCCATTCAGCTTCTGCAAGCAAATCTACGCTTGACTGCGTCATTGATTTTGTTGCAGAGTTAAAGTTTACGTTGTAGTTGGTGTCGATGATTTCAGTTGAATAAACAGAACCGTAAACTGAATAATCATAATACATCATATTTGAATATCGATTAGCAGCTCTTGTTACCATTAAAGAATAGGTTATGCCGTCATCACTTTCGTAATATGTGTAATAACCACTATCAAGACCAATCAGTGAATAGTAGCCCTGTGAAATTCTTGAAGTATATTTTGATATATTTGATACCTTATTAGTTGAGGTAACGATCAAGTATTTTTTAGCCCATTTGCTTTCTGAATTTTCACTGTAAAACTCTATATAATAAGGCTGTGTGCTGTCGATAGAGCCGTTTGTAATTTGCTCTTTTGTATATGTCGGAGCTTTAATATCGGTATTGCCCAAATACTGTCCGAATGCAGGACCTGACGGTTGTGCATAATATCTGTTGGTAAGTGAAAACTCTGCTTGACCGTTATCCCACCAGAAGCACGATACGTTATACAAATCTGAGCATCTTCTTAGCTCTGTAGCAAAAGCACCGTTATTAGCGTTTGAAGGTACACCGCCGATTTCGTCAATAATACAACCCACATTCAGGTTGTTTTGAATGTTTGAAGCACCTTTTACTGCCCCTTCAATTCCATCAATGCTTGGGTAATTGTGGGTTGTTAAAATGAGCTTGTCTGTTGCAGTGTCAGCGTCTGCAAACGGAGTAGAAGACCACATAGTAATTCCGCAATATGATGGGCAGACAAGATAACGCTGTGCATTGTTGCCACCCTGACTTCTGATTTCCTTGATGAAAGCTTCAAGAACTGTTTCAACGCTTGCAAGCTTAGTGCTGTCCGGTGTATACGAGCCTGAGCCGTCACCAACCTCATTGAAGGGTTCGAATAGTAGCTTTGAGCCATAATCCTTAAATCTTTTGCCTACCTGTGACCAGATGTTTTGTATAAATAAGATAGAGTTGTCAACGTCTCCAAAGGTAACAGGGAAATTAGTTCCGCTGTTCATATGACCGTCGTGATGAACGTTGATAATGCAGTACATATCATTTTCGAGAATAAGATTTACAACTTCTTGCACTCTATCAAGATATGCTTCATCAACTCTGCCCATATTCCATTTTTGTCTGTCAGTCCAGCTACTTTCACCTTCCATCATCATGCTCCAGGTTACAGGAAGTCTGATTGCTTGAACACCACTGCTTGCAAGGAATTTGATATATTTTTCGGTAGCAGGAACGTTACCCCATAGAGTTTCTTTGTAAAATACAAAATCCTCAATGTTTTCAGGACGGATATATCCTGAGGTGTTTGAAGCATAGTATCTTTCTCTACCGTCAAAATAGTCGCCGATATTGTAACCGATGAGCATCTTTTCGGTAGTAAGTGTTACTGACGGAACATTATTATCAAAATCATCGGTGTCAGTAATCTTTTCTGAAAGCGCATATCTTTGTGCATCCGACCAAGTATCTATCAACGATTTTGTTTCTGGCAGAAGTGTGTTGTAGGTATCTTCGTCGTTTTGAAGCATCTGCGATATATTACGGATAGAACGTGTATTGAAATTTACGTTGTCATCATAGTAGTTAGCATAGTTAATAACAGTTACGTCACCTTTAGTAACCTTTACATAACCTCTTCCAACGTAGTTAAGCGTAAGGTTTCCACTGTTTGCACTGTAATCTGAATTACTTTGTTTAATGCGTACAATAGAACCTACAATTCCTGTGAAATCATCTTCAGTGTAAAACTTTTCAGAAGTGAACGGAACATTTGAAAATTTCTCTTCAGGAAGGTCGAAGGTAAGCTCGTCACCGTCGAGTAAAATATTATTTGAAATGAGTGTACCCATCTCAACAGTTGCTCCAAGAGCCTTTAATTCAGCAATTTTTTCTGGAGAAACATCGGAATAGAAGCGAATTCCTGCATCCATATCCAAGCGAATTGCAGCTCCTTTTAGCATTGAAAATTCGTATGTGAATTGTTGCCTTAATGACGGAATATTTTTTAGTGTTTTATTTTCTACAGTGATCGGTACAGTATCAGATGGGATTGAAGTTGCGCCGTCATCAGTGGTGTAGTCGCACTCTGAAATAATCCCTTTTTTGAAGTTTACAGCACCGTAGTTTGTGCAGTCCAAATTAATTGAACCGCCAATAGTTACTGCGTTATTAAACACCGCTGTTTTAAGGTAACCATTGGCATTAGCGCCACTTGAATCAAGCATATAAACGCTGCCGGTAAGATCGCCACCTATATAGAGATTACCCGAAAACGTTGTTGAGCTTGCAGCAGTAACAGTTGATCTTGAAATTGAAATTTCAAGATTTTTAGCAAAGTAATAATCACCTGCTATGGTATTGTTGTGTGAGCCGTTACCAAATGAGAAAGTTGAATCGGTTTCACACCAAGCATTGTAGCCATTGTATTTTTCACATGTCTTGTCGCCGTCGGTTGCCTTGAAGGTTGTTTTTCCTAAGAACTTGCTATCGGGATATTTAGTCTTGTAAGGATCGTTTAAATTAAGTGTGCGAAGATAGCCGTAAAGTGCCATGCTTGAATAGGTACCTTCTACATATCTTGAGCAGATGATGTTCCCGTGCACCTTGTATGAGCCTGTGCCGAGTGATACAAGTGAATCAGAAATAATATCGCCGTAAAACTCATCTGTACCATTTGAGTGACCGGTATATGCACCCTCAACAGTTAAGTCACCATACCAATTGTGATTTCCGTGCATAGTTGTCAAGGATATAAGAGAGAGTCTTGATTGGGTTGAGCCAGTTACCTTGAAGAAGTAAGGATAAGAGCCATTGTTAACAAAGGTACCGTCTGTATCAGTTCTTTCGATAGTTTTTTCTTCTGTTGTAGTCAATGTTGAAATTACAAGTGAGCTTGGTGATGAGCTTGTATTAGTACTGGTATAAATAATTGCGGGGCTGTAATAATAATCACCGTCCGGAGCAGGAGAATAGGTGATTGAATGACCGTTAAGATTAAGTGTGAAGGATGAACTGGTGCTAAATTCTAACGGTTCTGTAAGTATTACATTTGTTTCAAGTTTAATTGAATTTACACCTGCTGATTTGGCAGCTGTTATTGCTTCTGACATTGTAGCATAAACTGTATCCTCGGCGCTTGAGTCACCTGTAGTTGGATTAACACAATAGTCATCGGCAGCAAAAACTATGAGTGCATTTATTGGTAAAACTGTAATCAACATTATTACCGTTAGCACAATTGCAAGTAGCTTTTTCATAAATATCTCTCCTAATATATAATAATATAAAGCATTAATGAGCTATGCAACATAATTATAGCAAATAATAAGTTGTATTTCTATTCGCGTAATTACAAAAAAAGCAAAGAGTATATTGTGCATATTGCAATATACTCTTTGTGATTTGCATTCAACTGTACTTTATTAACTTAAAGTCTTTACATTCAACGGGATTGTTGCTCCATATTGCCGCAAAATAACGCATTTTATAGCAGTTTTCCGGAATTGTGATAAGTGTTTCAAGCTTGGAGGTCTTGTTTTGTGTAAACAAAAATCCGCCTTGTGAAGTGATATTAAAGGAATTATCGAGATAGTGTATTCCATATTCCATATAGGTTTCGGGGCTTTTAACAAACCTTGCATTGCAGGATATATA
>JAXJVX010000247.1:0-5317 GCA_036308305.1 Acutalibacteraceae bacterium
GATATATCCGCTTGCATCAGCAAGCTGAGCGCTTGCTTCCATAAGCTTTGCGGGAGAATATTCATCAAGCCATGGGATCAGACTTAACAGATAAGTGCATAGAACAACACCGGCAGTCCCCGAAAGAACCGCTGTATTTCCTTTGGCAAACGATGAAAACAACACCATAACTAAGCCTATAAACAATCCCAACAGCCACCAGCACACACCCGAAAACCAAATATTCTGTACAACACCGTTATCCCACAAAAATGCATTGATAAAATATGTTATTACAAAGCACACCCAATAATATGCACTCCAAAGTGCAATAATCACCGCTGTTTTGGAAATTACCACCTTGTAGCGTTCAAGACCTTTTGTAAGAACAGGAATAAGCGTGCCGGAAGAATATTCTTTTGTAAAAATACTGCTCTCGATCAGAACAAATGCGATAATTCCCATCGGAATATTTTTAAAAAACTGTGTCCACGATGTCAGTGCATCAGCCTGTACTGACGTAACGCTCATACCGCTTTCAGCAAGAGCATCTGCCATTATCTCATAGAGCCACGGTGTAAGCTTTGCTATTGCCGGATTCATAACACCTAGTAAAACAAATACTGAAAGAAGAACGATAAAACGCCATGAGCGAAGCTGCTCTGTACATTCCTTTTTCAAAAAAGCAAGCAGAGTTTTCATTTTGCAATCACCTCCAGAAACATCGACTCAAGTGTTGGTTCAACTGATACAAACTTTACTATTTGGAGCTTTTGCTCTGCAATATATGCAAGTACTTCGTGCAATGAGCTATCATTATCCCGAAGCAGTAGTTGATTATTCTCTTTTTCTACAAGTTTCGGGAAAACCTTTAAAACATGCTTAACGGTTTGTTTATCTCGAAACTCAAATATATAATCTTCCGTGCGGTATTTATTTTTAATATCCTCAATAGTTCCCTGCACAGCAATACCGCCGCCATTGATAAACGCAACATCAGTACAGATGCGCTCGATATCTGAAAGAATATGCGTTGAGAATAAAACAGTGGTCTGTTCCTTTGCCGCAAGCAAAATATCAAGTATTTCCTTTCTGCCCACAGGATCGAGTGCAGAAGTCGGCTCATCGCATATCAGCAGCTTTGGTCGGTTAAAAAGCGCCGTTGCAATTCCCAGCCGCTGTTTCATACCTCTGGAAAAGCCCTTGATACGGTGTTTTTCGTCCTTTAGTCCCACAAGCTCCAAAAGCTCATCAGAGCGTGATCGTATATCCCGCTTTTCCATGCCGCTTATCTCTCCGCAGAAATATAAATATTCCTGCGCTGTCATATACGGGTAAAACTCCGGCACATCCGGCAGATAGCCTATATGTCTGTTTGTTGCGGTCTGACCATAGATGACCTTTTCGCCGAAAACGGTTATCTCTCCGCTATCCGGCTTTAAAAGTCCCAAAATCATTTTCATTGTAGTAGTCTTACCTGCACCGTTTTTACCGATAAAACCATACACACTATGCTCAGGTACCGACATATTGAGTCCGTCAAGTACCTGCTTATCGCCAAAACACTTATATAAATCTTTAATTACAAGCATCTCACTCATTACCGTCATCTCCCTTGCCGTAGGTTTCAACGCAAAAACCCTTATATCCACAGCTAGTACAGGTCAGTTTGCGGAGTTTTGGGGTATGGTTTGCCCAAAAAGCTTCTTTTAGATCAGGCTTGAATACTTCATGGCACTCCGGACAGATGTACGCCACTCTTTTAAAATAGAAGTTAGATATCCAAATAGCATACGGTACTGCCGCCAAAACCCATACAATAAAAGGCCACCATATGCCGACAGCGATCCATAGAATGATTGACACCCACTGAATTATGCCGATAGGGATACCCGAAATCAGTAAAATGGCATGAAGCTGCTTTATTTTCTTTTTGTTTTCCATCGCATAAGCTATATCACCGATAGAATCAACAGAGAAATTCTCTATGCTCTTCATTTCACGCTTTAACATTGCAAGCATTTCAAGCCTTGTCTGCCTTTCATTAAGCTCATCACGCAATATCTGCTCCTGCTGTTCAAGCAGTATATATATTACATTTTGCGGTTCCTTCTCTGCAAGAAGCTCGCCAATGCTGTTGATAGGCAATCCTATCTCACGCAGAAAACAAATAATCTTCATTCTTTTTAGATCTTCTTCCGAATAAAGTCTTCTGCCTCCGTCGGACAACTCACTCGGTATAAGCAACTTTCTTGAATCGTAATACTGTACCGTTCTTACCGATACATTACATAGCTTTGCGATTTCTCCGGTTGTGTATTTTGACATAGCTTTCACCTCCTGTGAGCCTATTTTACAACATTACGCAGCGTCACAAGCAATACCTTACGCAAGAGTATTTTTTGTTTTTTGTTAAAATATATCTATATTATAACTTGATTTTCTACATAATACAACTTTTTGTTGACACATACCCAATATTAATGTTAAGATATAAAAAAATCTTTTTGGAGGAAATTATGTCTAATCTATTCAGAGTAAAATGCAGTTGCGGAAAAGTTTTAAACGCTGCAGTCGGCAACGTATGTCCGAAATGTAAGCAGCCGCTTAAATTTTCACCCGATGGAATGATATCAATTTACCGTAAGGGCTCGCCTCTCGGCATCGCAGGAGGATTCGGTCTGTATTTAAACGGTGAGCCGTTTGGTCACATTGGCAACCGTGAAACAGTAAAAATCCCGGTTGCATTCGGCACATACACTCTTCATGTTGCCGCCGGAATGAACCGCAAATGCACCGATCTTATCATTAATGTAACGCCGGAAAACCCGCTTGCTTATACAAAGGTATGGATGAAGCCGGGATTCTGGACAAACTCATTTGTTATAGAGCCTGCTTCAGCGGAAGAAATGCCTAAAGAATAAGCACACAAAGAGCGTCTGTTTCAAACAAAAACAGACGCTCAACATATTTATTGTAGCATAATAAATTTATAATGTCAACAATTCTTCGTTATATTCACTATATTTCTATTAATTGCATAAATAATTTTATTTAATTTGTACAATATTACATATTGCAATTAATAATAATATATGCTATTATTTAGACAGAAAGGATGATACCAATGAACAAGTAAAGTTGAAGCTCAAAATTAATATATAAAAGGAGCTAAATAACAAGCCTTCAAAAAAAGAAAGATAAGTTCCGTTACATTAAGAATTCCCACTTAAGGGAAATAAGAACGAAAAATGAATGTGAAAGAGGAATTAGGCTTCAACTCGGAACGGAAGGCATCAAAAACTGTAGAAAGAGAGGTTGACCAAAAAGATGTTAGATATCAAGAGTGATCAAAAGTAACCCTTGACTGTTTGTAAAACTTACGGCAGTTAAGGGTTATTTTTATTGACCTTTTTTTCAGCATATGCTATACTGAAAAAAACAAGGAGGATATAAAAATGGATATGATAAAAAAACTTTTTCCGTTTTCTTTTAAATCAACAAATGTAAGAACCTTTGTGTTTATGCTTGTTTTATACACATTAGCACATATTCTTTTGACTATAACACTTAAACTTTTAGGAATGCTTTGGATACCGCACTTTCTTATCAATTTAGTCGGTTATTCAACAGGTCTTTATATTCAAGTTGGAATAGTATTTACAATACTTCACTTTGTCGGAGTATTAAAATAATTATTTGTGGGGGTGTAGCTCATCCGGGAGCGCGATGCACTCAAAGTTGAACCCCACTTCATAATTTCATAAATAAATCACCTAGTATACCTCATATGGGGGTATAGCTCAGCTGGGAGCGCAATACACCGTGAAACGCACCCACATTTACAATTTCATAAACAAATCACTTAGTGTGCCTATTTGGGGCATTAGCTCAGCTGGGATGAGCGCTTGACTGGCAGTCAAGAGGTCAGGGGTTCGATCCCCCTATGCTCCACCACCGACTTTTGACACACTAAGTGATTATTTTTTTGCTCGCTATCAATGTAGCGGGCTTTAATTTTATGCGGCTTTATCTATTCCCGTCATGAATTGTTCAAAGTTGAAATTGAAATCTATTTTTAATTCGTATCCTTTGGTTACTTCGACTCGCTTTATCATATAATTCACAATCATTTTCTTCTTTTCAAAACTGGCATCATTATATAACTCCGCCCAAGAAAGCAACTCATCAAAATTATCACTGAGTTCTTTAAGCAAGTTTTCGGTATCATCAACATCTTTTTGTGCATTGTCGCATAAATCTTTAATGCGTTCGCACTCACACTCTGATTTTTTAATTAATTCCGACAGCATCTCACTTGAAAAGAAACTTATACCTTTAATAGATTTTACTACCTCAGATTTTAATGTGTTTAAGTTTTCATTTTCTTTTTCGTATTGAGCTTGCAAATCCGAAAGATGAGATTTTCTTAATTCAAGTTCATCAAAATATCTTAATTTAATTACGTCGCTTTTAGAAATATTTTTGATTTTAGTAAAAATATCACGGATAACTTCATCAATTAAATCATCAAGAATGTGCAAAGTGTATCCTGTCTGACCATCGCAGTCGGTTTGTTTTCGTGTCTTTCCATAACAAACATACCTGATACGTTTGGTTTTATCAACCGAACCGTCCTTTTTGGTTCGATAACGCCCGTTGGTTGTAAGCGTTAATTTTGAACCGCAATGTCCACAATAAACCTTGCCAGAAATCAATGATTTTCCTTTGGTGTTTAATGGTACAGTGGGATTTTCTCTTTTCTTATCAGAACGTTCCTTCATAATTTTAATAGCCATTTCATATTGAGCTTGTGAAATGATTTGTAGTTCTGGGATAACTGCCGAACGGGATTCTCCACTTCGAAGCACACCTGTATAGGTCAAATTGTGAAGAATACCTCTAATTGTAGCTTCGTGCCACATTTTACCCGTTCTCGCACGATAACCATTGTTATTAAGCCAAGTAGTAATTCGATGGGCACCATATCCCTCTTCGGTGTATTTATCGAAAATTAATTTCACCACAAAAGCTTCCTTTTGGTTGATTTTCAAGTCATAAAGTTCGTGTTTTCTTTTATTGAACCTACCGCTTTTTACAAGTTCATAACCATATGCCGCAACGCCACCTTTAAAATGACCTTCCTCAACCATTTGCCCAAGACTTGTTTTGGTTCTAACCGATGTTTTTTCACTTTCTCCGTCCGCTTGCCAAAAGCGAATATAATTTAATAGTCTATCCGTATGGGTATCAAAACGTTGTTCGCCCTCTTGGGTGCTCCAGACTTCAATACCGTTTTTTACAAACCACTCAACGACAAAAGGTGTTTCGTCTGCGA
>JAXJVX010000248.1:0-1638 GCA_036308305.1 Acutalibacteraceae bacterium
AAGAACTACATCTAATCCATCTGTATTTTCTATAACATCGGTAACATCATTTAAACTGCCCGACTCATCATATCCGATATGAGAAAGTGCAATTACATAATCCGCACCATCTTTTTTTGCTTCATCTATGCTTTTCTGCACAACCTCATACAATCTTGTTTCATTAAAGGTGTATATAAGTTCTCCGTTTTCATTATTAAACTGTGAAGGACGTGCCATGGTAACTGTTTCCGGAGTAATAATGCCGATATAAGCAATATCAAAATCTCCGTAGGAAACTATGCTGTATGGCTCAAAATAAGTTTTTTCTTCACCAATCTTTGCAAAGTTACATGATATGAATTTTGTTTCAGACAGTTCATAAAGCTCGTCAAGTCTGGAAATGCAATAATCAAACTCGTGATTTCCAAGGCCTATCGCATCATACCCTACAATATTCATAAGATTTACTATGTATTCACCCGTTGAAGCAGAGCCGAGAGTTCCTCCCTGGACAAAGTCACCCGAAGATACCACACCTACATATTCGTATTCAGACTTAAGCTCATTTTTCATTGCAGCAAGCTTGGAGTACCCCTCGACTGCACAATGAACATCATTTTCGTATAGAATTACAATGGTTTCAGAATCCTTTGCAAATGTGGCGGCATTTAATGAGCATAACACCATACAAATGCAAACAATACAAGATAACAGTCTTTTTTTCATAGTCAAAACCTCTCCTGATAATATTTTATTTTGTTATTTTATCAGACTATCTATGACAAACCTATGACAAATTTAAACATAAAAAAATTACGGTCGGATAATTCCGACCGCAAACTGATTTATTAATTTGTTTCAAGTAACAGAGCGAGGGTGTCTTCTGCCCATGAATACTGTGTCATATACTCACCGTGAAACGAAGGCATACCGGTTTTCAAAAAGTTGTGATAATCACAATTGATTCTTGAAGGCTCAATTCTGTAATTGTATCCGTCCTGACAAAAGACGTTTTCTGCACCGACATTTGCAAGTGCTTTTTTCAGGTCTCCGACAAGATGCCTTAAATAATCCATATTTTTAACATCGTCTGTGTTTTCAGGCCACATAATGGCACATATTTGCTTTCCGGTCATCCCGGCGCCGTTTCTGTCAACAAGCACAGCGAAAAGTTCTTTTGCCTTTGTCCGCTTAAAGGTAAGTGCCTCTCCGTTTTTTAAAACCTCGAAATTTCCGAAGCATTTAACATCAAGAAGCGACACATTCGGATTTTTACTCTTGATATGGTCAATTTCTTTTTGAACAGCTTCCGGTGTAATTGGTTTCATAAGGTATCCGCTGCACCTTAATTGTATAGCGTTTAATGCATACTCCTCATAACCTGTACAGAAAACAATTTTACACTCCGGATAAATCTCGGTGATCTTTTCTGCTAAGGCAAGACCGCCCATACCACGCATATTTATATCAAGAAAGGCTACATCTAAGTGATTTTCAGAAATCCACTCAAGAGCCGCAGAGCAGGCAGAAAAATCATAGACCTCTTTTATATCAGGTGAAGCTTTAACAATATCTGTAAGAGCTTTAAGCATTGGTCTTTCATCATCAACTGTTATCGCTATCATAATCCCCAGCCTCCTTTGGTATTCTTATAGT
>JAXJVX010000249.1:0-5474 GCA_036308305.1 Acutalibacteraceae bacterium
TCCTGCTCAATTGAACCTGAATCACGGAGGTCAGCAAGCGCAGGTCGATGTGATTTGCCTTTTACTTCAGTGCCTCGCGAGAGCTGAGCACAGCAAATTACAGGAACCATTAGTTCTTTCGCCATTACCTTTAGATTTCGTGTGATTTCAGATATTTCATTAACACGGTTGCCGTCATACTTACTGTTGTTATTTTTCATAAGACCGAGGTAGTCAATAACAACGAGATCCGGCTTCTTTTTCATACGACGAAGGCGTGTCTTCATTGTATTGACAGTAATTGTTGATGTTTCATCAAGATAAATATTTGTATTGGAAAGCAATTCTGTAGCCTGAATAATTCTTAACCACTCGTCATTATCAAGCTGACCGGTACGCATTTTTGTTGACTCAACCGATGCTTCATTTGCAAGCAAACGTTCAACAAGCTGTTCACGAGTCATCTCAAGAGAGAAAAATGCAACAGTCTTCTTCCCTGTTACTGCAACATTTCTAGCAAAGTTGAGCGCTAAGCTCGTTTTACCCATACCGGGACGAGCACCAAGAATTATAAGGTCAGATTTATGAAAACCGGTAGTATATCTATCAAGCGCAGAAATACCTGAGGGAATTCCCTGAAACTCCTCTTTGAATTCTTCACGGGTAATTTTATCAAGACGCACCATAGTTTCATCAATAATAACGTCTCGGATATGTACAAGTCCTTCTGATTCCTTATCCTGACGGATATCGAAAATACGCTTTTCAGCGCTGTCAAGCAGACTTGATGAATCTACATCATCCTTTGAAGCATAGTTTATGATATCTCGTGCAGCCAAAATTACAGAACGAATATTATACTTCTCTCGAATAATACTAACATAGCTTTCGATGTTTGAGGCTGACGGAACCATATCAGCAAGTCTTATAAGGTATTCCTTGCCTCCTGCATCATCATATATTCCTTGATTTTTAAGCTCGTTGAGTACAGTTACGGCATCAATAGGCTTATTGTAGAAATTCATCTCCCACATGACCTTGAAAATTGATTGGTGCTGTGGCAGGTAAAAATATTCCGGTTTGATAGAATCTGAAATATCAGAAAGAACTGCAGGCTCTATAAGAACAGAGCCAATTACTGCCTGCTCTGCTTCGAGTGAAAAAGGCAATACACCGCTTTCGGTATTTATTAAATTATTTGACTCCATTCATAGTAACCTCGCTTTCATAATTTATTGAGGCAGTACAGCAACTGTAAGAGAAGCGCTGACACCCTGATACAGTTTAACTTCAATTTTGTAACTGCCAAGTTCCTTGATATCAGGAGCAGATATTTTTCTTTTATCAACATTCATATTAAATTGCTTGTTGAGATTTTCAGCAATTTCTTTCGTAGTAACAGCGCCAAAAAGCCTGCCGTTTTCACCGGCTCTTGCAGTAAGCTTAATGATCTGATTATCAAGTGTTTTCTTGCAATTCTCGGCTGCAGATTTTTCTTCAGCCTTATGATGAGCTGCAGCTGCATTTTTGTTATTATAATCATTTACTGCCTGCGAGGTTGCTTCAATTGCAAGCCCCTTTGGTAAAAGAAAGTTTCTTGCATAACCATCGGAAACATTCTTCATTTCGCCTTTTTTGCCTGAACCTTTTACATCAGCTTGAAAAATTACCTTCATCTTCTATATTCTCCTTTACATAATGCTATTAGCAGCATTTATAGCTTTGATTATCAATTCTCTGCCTTCATTAAAATCAACACATTCCGGTTGTGCTGCAGCCATAGTTCTATGACCGCCTCCGCCAATCTGCTCCATTATTATCTGAACATTTACTTTGCCGTATGATCTGGCTGAAATGCTTATCTTGCCGTTATTCTTAAACATAACAAAGGAAGCGTTTACGCCTTTTATCGACAATAGCTCATCAGCCGCCTGAGCCGCTGCAATACGAGCGCTGTTATCATCAATATCACAATACGATATAGCGTATCCATTAGAAACTTCAGCAGTTGCAACAATAGAAGAGCGCATTGCATATACGGAAATATCTTCAGCAAACATTTGCTTAACTGTTACAGAATCAGCGCCTCGATCACAAAGGTATGCAGATGCTTCAAATGTACGCGAATGAGTTGACAGAACATAATTCTTGGTGTCGAGCATTATACCTGCAAGCAATGCTTCTGCCTCGATTTTACCAACAAGATTTTTGCCCATATATTGCAATAATTCAATTACCATTTCACATGTACTTGATGCAACCGGATCATGATAGAACAACAAAGCATCGTCGATATGATCTACCATTTGACGGTGATGATCGATAACAACGACAGTACTTGTTTTGTCATATACTGTTTTGCTCTCCAAAAAACCGGGGCGCTGCGTATCAACAATGATAAGCAGCGTTTTTTTGGTTATCATTGCTTCTGCATCAGTCGGACTAATGATATAGTCTGCGTTTTTAGCAGTTCTTGTATATCGTATAAGATTTGAAGAAAGAGTGTGGTCTTCATCAAGCACAATTTTGGCTTCCTTACCGACAGCACAAGCAGCCGAACAAAGAGCAAATGCGGCACCGTAGCAATCCATATCAGAGAATTTATGACCCATAACAAGCAGATTTTCCGCATTTTGTATAAGCTTCGCAAGTGTTGTTGCCATAAGTCTTGTGCGAACTTTAGATGAGCCTTGTTTTGATTGTGTAACACCACCAAAGAATTTAATATCTTCTTTATTCTTTATTACAGCCTGATCTCCACCGCGTCCTTGTGCCATATTGAGCGCCTGTCGAGCAAAATCAACACATACAGCAATATTTTCGCCGCCGATACCTACACCAATGGAAAGACTGGGCGTACCTACCTCATCACCTAAGTCAAGAGAACGAACATTGTTGAGTGCAGAGAATTTATTACCTGATATACGGTCATATTCAGCGGCATCACAAACATAAAGGTACTTATCTGCATTGAGCTTTTGTATATAACCGTTGCCGCTTTCGTTTATTCCCTCAATTTGTTTTTCAATCTGACCCATTATTTCAGTCTTTCTGCTTTCAGGAATATCTTTTAGCAGTATATCTATACCGTCGATCTGAATAAACATAACACACGGTCGTGTCATTTTATAGCTTGACGCAATGGCATAGTTGTTAGTATCATCGACAAAATAATACATCTTTTGATTATTCTTCAATTCTCCGAAAGAATACTCAAAGACCATATATTTTTTATCTTTGTAGGATATGCGGGATTTACCGTTTTCATGAAGTCTTATTAAATCAGTATCATCAATTACTGTTTGCACCGGCTCTCCGTACACATCATGGTGTTTAAGCAGAGTTCGAGAGAAGGTATTATTATACCAAACTATACTGCTATCACCATCTGTAACAAGTACCGGTAGAATAAAATCGACTAAGGTTTGCGACCCAATCTCATCCACCGACTTTGCTGCATTTGAAAAATAAGCTGTGACATTGTGTTTGATATAAATATTTATTAGAAAAGATGCTAATACAGAAAGTGATGCAATACAAATTGCATATACAAATAATTGCTTACTGAAAAATAAAGTAACAATTGCAAGTATGAGAAGCAGAACAGATGGAATAAGGCTTAAAAATTTAAAATACAAAACAGTTCTGTTTTTCACCTAAATCAACTCCTCCTGATTATTCTACTTCAATATCATTACAGAACTTTTCTATAAAATCGTCTAGCTTATCACTATTTTTCGTCTTCGGAGTGTCAACAGCTTTTCCTTTGTAAGGGCCGATACCGTATCTCGTGCCGCATACAGAAGCGATAGTATTCTTTATTAAATCACCGAACTGCGGATTACGACGCATTGATTCTATAAATTGATCGCTTGCTTTTATTAAAACACGCTTACCATCAAAATATGCAGATGAATCGGTCAGATAAGCATACATTAAAGGACTATCGTTGCGAATTTTTTCAACGATATCAGGCCATTTTTCAAATTTAGTAACTTCAGTTATAGGCGCACTTGATGTTTCGTTGTCTTTCTGTATACTATTACACTCAACAGGTATATTTGAAGGATGATTAATTTTCCCTTCAGGAGAAATGACAGTCTTCTCTGAAGCGGAAGGGGCTGCAGAATCAACTGTGGCAAAAAGCTTTCCTGAATTCATTTTGTCCTCAACTGCGCCTATTCGTGCTGTTAAAGAAGCAAGCGATGTGTCCAGTGAAGGTGTGCAAAGCTTTATTAAAGCAACCTCGACACTTGTACGCTTATTTGCACCGCTTTTCATATTCTCTATACAGTCATAAAATTTATCCACTGCATACATTATGCTTTCAAAGCTGATGCTTTTTGCCTGTGTGACAATGCTATCGAGATCTTCTTTGGTAGCGGTAATAAGCAAAGAAGGATTCTTTGCGGTTTTAGCCATCATAAGATCTCTGTAATGAGATACAAGTTCGTTACAAAGTCTTTCCATATCACAAGAATTGTCATATAGCTCATCAAGCAATGTTAAAAGCGAAGTGATATCTTTCTTTTCGATTCCGTCAACTATATTAAACAAATGGGATCTTCCGGTGATGCCTGCACATTCTGAAACTGTATTTTCAGTAATTCTTTCACCCGATCCGACACACATATCAAGCAACGACAGCGCATCACGCATACCGCCGTCTGCAAGCTTCGCAATAAGCATTGCGGCGTCGGCATCACATTCAATGTTTTCCTACCGCATACTTCGATAATTCGTTCTGCAATCGTTTCAGATGCGATTCTTGAAAAATCGTATCTTTGACATCTAGACATAATAGTTGCAGGAATTTTGTGTGATTCGGTAGTAGCAAGTATAAAAACTGCATGGCTTGGTGGCTCTTCAATGGTTTTGAGCAATGCATTGAACGCCTGATCGGTAAGCATGTGCACCTCGTCAATAATATAAACCTTGAACTTTGCTTGTGCAGGAGCGTATGCAATCTTATCACGCAGATCACGAATATCATCAATACCGCGATTTGAAGCAGCGTCAATTTCAAATACATCCATTACACTGCCATTATCAATTCCTTTGCACATCTCACATTCATTACATGGGTCACCGTTTTGTGGGTGAAGGCAGTTGAGCGCCTTTGACAGTATCTTTGCACTTGAAGTTTTTCCTGTGCCTCTCGAGCCGCAAAAAAGATATGCATGGGAGGCTGTTCCCGATTCCACTTGACTTTTCAAAGTGCGAGATACATGATCCTGACCGCATAGCTCTGTAAAAGTACGCGGACGATATTTGCGGTATAAAGCCTGATACATATATTTTCCTCCCAACTGAATGTAAATAAAAAAGCCGTGCATTTAAGTCTGCGGACGACAGGTTGACTGCGGCGCACGGACACATCCGCTTACTGCTGCTCGGTTCCCCGCCTGACATGGTTCACAGCGGCCCGTCGCACAGGACCCGACCGTCCGCATACTTAAATGCACGGAAGGTATATAGACTACTAGTTATTATAA
>JAXJVX010000250.1:0-2291 GCA_036308305.1 Acutalibacteraceae bacterium
CGGATATACTTTCACCGTGACGAACACCTCTACCCTGATACAAACCGGTCAGTTAACATGGCCGATTCCCGTGCTTGCTATTAGCGGTATGCTTTTAATTGCCGTCGGTATCGCGCTTTTGCAGAAAAAGAGGAAAACAAATGCGTAAATGGATAGGTATTATCTGTGTTTTGCTTGGTGCCATTTGCATAATAAGTTCTGTTGGCTTTGTAGCATACAATCGATGGGAGAATAAGCACGCAGAAGAGATTGCCCAGGATCTTCTTGAAGATATACAAAGCATTATCGAAGAAAAACAACCGGAACAGTTTCTGCCTGCAGAAATGGCAACTGTAAAGGTAGACGGTTATGATTGTATCGGTATTCTTTCTGTGCCTGTTTTAGATTTGGAACTACCGGTTCTGACAGATTGGAGCTATGCAAAACTAAAAAAAGCGCCGTGTCATTATTACGGAACGTATTATGAAAAAGATTTTGTAATTGCAGCACATAACTATAAATCACACTTTGGCAGACTTTCCGAGCTGCAAGCGGGTGATATTGTTGTTTTTACCGATATAAACAATATAGAGCATTACTACGAGGTGGTTTTGTTGGAAACCCTGCCCAAAAATGCAACAAAAGAAATGATTACAAGCGGATTTGATCTTTCGCTATATACCTGTACTCCCGGCGGCAGCAATCGCGTAACCGTGCGTTGTAATGCTGCCCAGGATAGTAATAGATAACTTCTAAAGCACAGAGTGTTTTAAATAACGAAGTAAAGCACAAGGATTATAATCCTCTGTGCTGAATGGAGGAAGAAAATGAAAAAACTATGTAAAAGAATCATAACCTTTAGCCTTGTATTATGTATGGCCCTCTCTGTTTTTACAGGTGTGGTCTATGCAGCGGATACTGACACCGTCGTAATCCTTTATGAAAACGACGTTCATTGCGCAGTCGAGGGTTATTCAAAACTTGCCGCAATGAAAAATGAACTATCAGAAACCTATACAAATGTAGGTGTTGTGTCTGTGGGCGATTTTGTCCAAGGCGGAACGTTGGGTGCTGTATCCAAGGGCGAGTACATTGTAAATCTGATGAACAAGGTTGGCTATGATGCGATTGCTCTCGGCAATCATGAGTTTGACTATCAGCTTCCTCGTCTTAACGAGCTGAATGCTATGTCGAACACAAAGTTTATTTCCTGTAACTTTCAGAAGATTGGCGAGGATAAGACTTATTTTGAGCCATATACAATTGTGTCTTACGGAAACGTGGACGTTGCCTATATCGCCATTACCACGCCCGAAACCATCAATTCGTCTTCTCCTGCACAGTTCAAAAATGATAAAGGCGAGTTGATTTATACCTTCAACGAGTCAAAGCTTTACGATATTGTACAGACAAATATCAATGCAGCCGAAACCGCAGGCGCTGATTACGTGATTGCGCTTTCCCACATCGGCTACGATGAATCGGGCAACTTGGCTGACATTACCGATGTGATTGAAAACACCGATGGCTTTGACGTGGTATTGGATGCTCACTCTCACTCAGTCATTGAAGAAAAGGTGATCAAAGACAAGAGTGGCGACGATGTTTTACTAACCTCTACCGGAACAAAGTTTGAATACATAGGAAAGCTCACGATCAAGAACGGTGCCTTTGATACCGAACTTGTAGAGGTGGAAAGCTATACCAAAACGGATCCGGTTGTCGATGCATACATAACGGAAATCAATGAAAACTACGCGCAGCTTGGCAACCGCAAGATCGGTGAAAGCAAGGTCGAGTTTATCACACACGACAAAGACGGTAACCGCTTGGTAAGAAACGCAGAAACAAATCTGGGCAATTTTTGTTCTGATGCTCTGCGCGTGATGACCGGTGCAGATATGTCCTTTGTCAATGGAGGAGGTCTCCGTGCACCAATGGAATCGGGAGATATTACCTTTAATGATATTTTCTCTGTATTTCCGTTTAATAATCAGATCGTAACTGCAGAAATTTCGGGACAGATACTTATCGATTTTCTTGAAATGGCTGTGATGAACTATCCTGAAGAAGACGGCTCGTTCCCACATATGTCGGGCGTTACTTTCTCGGTGAATAAATCAATTCCTACATCTGTCAAGGTGGATGAGAATGGATTTTTTGAAAAGGTTGACGGTGCGTACCGTGTGTATAATGTTAAGGTTCTTGATAAGTCAAGCGGCGAATATAAAGCACTTGATCCTACCGGTAAGTATGTTCTTTCAGGCTTTAACTATTTCCTCCTCGATTGTGGAGGCGGTATGACCAGGTTC
>JAXJVX010000251.1:0-3568 GCA_036308305.1 Acutalibacteraceae bacterium
AAAGAATGTTAAAATTGAAGAATTTTTTTACATAGCCTGCAATAGTTTCAAAATTCAGGTTTTTGATAAAGTCAGACATACTGAGTTCATCGAGCCATGCCATAAGCTCCTTGTTATCACGCACAAGTGTTTCTGCTGATGTAAGCAGCGAATTCACATATCCAGGTATCGACTCAAAGAGACTTCTTATCGAATTTATAAGCTGCGGAATTATCATATTAAGCAGCAGGTAGATTATCAAGAAAGCCAGGGCAAGGCTTATTAATATAGCACCGTATTTAGATATGCTTGCAGTAAGCTTTTCGGATATCGGTGCAGCAATACTGTTTTTTTGCCTGCGCTTTTTATTTATCCATGAGAACAGCTTATTAATAATATTTTCGAAGGTGTTACATGCAGGCTTCAGAATATAAGCGAGCACCGCACCGAAAATAAAAGGATGCAATATTTCGATTATCTTTGAAATTGCAGCGGAAACCTGATTGTATCTGTCAAGCGCAAAGTAAAATGCAATAAGCAGGGCGAAAACGCCTAAAAAGACAAGCGCGATTGATAGGTATTTCTTGAAATTTACACCCTTCATAGCATCTTCTCCTTAAAATAATAATCCAATCTATATTATATATTTAATCTATGCCGATTGTCAATGTTTTTATCAAAAAGAGTAAAAACTTCTTGATTTATTTTGCAATGTATTATAATATATATTTATAAATAAAACAATAAGGAGCGTCATATAATATGAAATTCGGACATTTTGACGATAAACAAAGAGAATATGTTATTGAGCGACCTGATACACCTTATCCGTGGATAAACTATCTCGGAAATGAGGACTTTTTTGGGCTTATATCAAACACATCAGGCGGTTACTGTTTTTACAAGGATGCTAAGCTTTTAAGACTTACCCGTTACCGTTATAATAATGTTCCCTGTGATGCAGGCGGAAGATATTTTTATATCAATGATAACGGCACGGTGTGGACTCCGGGCTGGATGCCGGTAAAGACTCCATATGAGAGCTACTGTTGCAGACACGGTCTCGGCTATTCTGTAATCAGTTCAACAGTTGGCGGCATCACCGCAGAGCAGACCTCATTTGTTCCGCTTCATACTACTGCTGAGATACACCGTATTCGTCTTACCAACAACACATCTGCTAAAAAGAGCTTTTCAATGTTCTCGTTCGTTGAGTTTTGTCTTTGGAATGCACAGGATGATACTACTAATTTCCAGCGTAACTTCTCAACGGGTGAGGTCGAAGTTATCGGATCTGAGATTTATCATAAAACAGAGTACCGTGAGCGCCGCAATCATTATGCAGTATTCAGCGTAAATGCACCGATCTCCGGCTTTGATACAGACAGAGAGACATTCATCGGTCTTTATAACGGCTTCGCAAATCCCGATGCAGTTCTTGAAAACAGAGCACGCAACTCTGTTGCAAGTGGTTGGTCGCCTATTGGCTCACACAAGCTTGATATCGAGCTTGAACCGGGTGAGGAGAAGAGCTTTATCTTCGTTCTCGGATACTGTGAAAATCCTGTTGATGAGAAGTTTGAAGCTCAGGATGTTATTAATAAAAAACCTGCAATGGAGTTGCTTTCAAAATTCAAAACAGATGAGCAGGTCGACGCAGCACTTGCAGACCTTAAGGCTTATTGGACAGAGCTGCTTTCTGTTTATAGTGTAGATAGCGAAGACGAAAAGCTTAATCGCATGGTAAACATCTGGAATCAGTATCAGTGTATGGTTACCTTTAATATGTCACGCTCCGCATCATATTTTGAGTCAGGTATCGGTAGAGGTATGGGCTTCCGTGATTCTTCTCAGGATCTTTTGGGCTTCGTTCACCTTATCCCCGCAAGAGCCCGTGAGCGTATTCTCGATATCGCCGCAACACAGATGGAGGACGGATCTGCATATCATCAGTATCAGCCGCTTACCAAAAAAGGAAACGATGAGATCGGTTCCGGATTTAATGATGATCCGCTCTGGCTCATCTTCGGTGTTGCTGCTTACATAAAGGAAACAGGGGATTACTCGATCCTTGACGAACAGGTTGCATTTGACTGTGATATGTCAAAAGCACAGTCACTTATGGAGCATCTTAAACGCTCATTCGATCATGTTATCAACAATCTCGGCCCGCATTCATTGCCGCTTATCGGTCGTGCTGACTGGAACGACTGCCTTAACTTGAACTGCTTCTCGGAGCAGCCGGGTGAGTCATTCCAGACATTTGGTCCGTCTGAAGGTCCTGTTGCAGAGTCTGTATTTATTGCAGGTATGTTCGTAGCTGTCGGTCCTGACTATGTTGCACTATGCCGTGCAAAGGGCATGGATAATGAGGCTGCCCGTGCAGAGGCTGAGATCGCTAAAATGACAGAGGCTGTTCTTTCGGCAGGCTGGGATGGCGAATGGTTTGTCCGTGCTTACGATGCATACAGCAACAAGGTTGGTTCACATGAGTGTGAAGAGGGTAAGATATTTATCGAGCCGCAGGGCTTCTGCGTAATGGCAGGCATCGGTGTTGAGGACGGCAGAGCGTTAAAGGCATTGCAGTCGGTTGAAAAATATCTTGATACAAAGTATGGTATAGTGCTTAATTCACCTTCATACACCGTTTACCATGTTGAACTTGGTGAGATTTCATCATATCCGCCTGGATATAAGGAAAATGGCGGTATCTTCTGTCATAACAATCCGTGGATATCTATTGCGGAGACAGTTGTCGGCAGAGGTAACAGAGCATTTGAGGTATATAAAAAGACCTGCCCTGCATACCTTGAAGAGATAAGTGATATCCATCGCACTGAGCCGTATGTTTACAGTCAGATGATCGCCGGTCGTGATGCAGTTAATCACGGCGAAGCTAAAAACTCATGGCTTACCGGTACAGCTGCATGGACATTCTATAATGTATCACGTTACATTCTCGGTATTATGCCTGATTTTGACGGACTTGTCATCAATCCTTGCATCCCTGAAACAATGAAGGGCTTTACTGTAACAAGAAAGTTCAGAGGAGATGTCTTCAACATTACAGTCGATAACACAGCAGGCGTTCAGAAGGGCGTTGTAAAGCTTATTGTTGACGGTGAGGAGTTTAACGGCAAGGCTATTCCTGCTATCGGCGGTAAGACAAGAGAAGTTAAGGTAATAATGGGTTAAAGCCGTGAAAAGCGAAAGACAAATGTCAGAAAGCTTCCTTATCGGCGCTATGTTAAGCGTAGTCGGCGGATTTTGGGATGCATATACTTATATCGCCAGAGGAAAGGTTTTTGCCAATGCTCAAACAGGTAATATTGTATTGCTTGGATTGAATCTGGCAAGAGGGGAATGGCACAAAGCAATGCTTTATGCTGTGCCTATACTTGCTTTTGTGGCTGGAATACTTATAGTTGAACTAATTCGCTCAAGGTTTCAGAATATCAGCGCATTGCATTGGCGGCAGATAATCATTGCGGCAGAGATCGTTATTATCACGGCAGTTGCCTTTATCCCATATGGGAATATGAATATCGTTGCAAATGTGCTTGTTTCATTTGTCTGCTCATTGCAGGTG
>JAXJVX010000252.1:0-18585 GCA_036308305.1 Acutalibacteraceae bacterium
GAGCTTAACAAGAAGCTCGCAGACCTCAAACAGGAGCTGTTCCATTTACGCTTCCAGCTCGCTATCAACCAGCTCGAAAACCCGATGCGCATCAAAGCTGTTAAAAAGGACATTGCAAGAGTTAACACCGTTATCACTGCAAAGAACCTTGAAGCAAGCAAAGCTGAGTAAGGGAGGTAACTTATAATGGAAAGAAATTTAAGAAAAACCAGAGTTGGCCGTGTAGTCAGCGACAAAATGGAAAAAACCATCGTAGTTGCTATTGAGGATAACGTAAAGCACCCGCTTTACAACAAGATCGTAAAGAAAACAGTTAAGCTTAAAGCGCACGATGAAGAAAATAAGGCAGGCATCGGCGATCGTGTTCTCGTAATGGAAACAAGACCGCTTTCAAAGGATAAGAGATGGCGCCTCGTAGAAATCATCGAAAAGGCTAAATAAAGGAGGAAACCACTGTGATACAGCAACAGACCTTAATGAAGGTAGCTGATAATACCGGCGCTAAAGAGATCATGTGCATTCGTGTTCTCGGCGGTTCCGGAAGAAGATATGCTAATATCGGCGATGTCGTGGTTGCTTCTGTAAAGAAGGCTGCGCCCGGCGGTACAGTTAAAAAAGGCGATGTAGTTAAAGCCGTAGTTGTTCGTTCGGTTAAAGGACTTCGCCGTGAAGACGGTTCATACATTCGTTTTGATGAGAATGCAGCCGTTATCATCAGAGAAGACAAATCTCCGAGAGGCACCCGTATCTTCGGACCGGTTGCCAGAGAGCTCCGTGACAAGGATTACATGAGAATTCTGTCACTTGCTCCCGAAGTTCTGTAAGGGAGGTACCGAGATGAATAAGGTTCATGTTAAGACCGGCGATGAGGTAGTAATCCTCTCCGGTAAAGATAAAGGCAAGACCGGTAAGGTTTTGGCTGTAAGCCCGTCAGAAGGCAAGGTAATTGTTGAGAAACGCAACATGGTTACAAAGCACGTTAAGCCGAAAAAAGCCGGCGATCCCTCAGGTATCGTAAAGGCAGAGGCTGCTATGTACGCTTGCAAGGTACAGATCGTTTGCCCCAAGTGCAAAGCAGGTCGTCGTATCGCTCACAAGATCCAGGCAGACGGTAAGAAGATCCGCGTTTGTGCTAAATGCGGCGCAGAGCTTTAATTAGGAGGAACATAAGACTATGCCAAGATTTAAGGATATGTATATTAAAGATGTTGCTCCGGCTTTGATGAAAAAGTTTGAGTACAAGAGCGTAATGCAGATCCCGAAGCTCGACAAGATTGTTATCAATGTTGGTTGCGGTGAAGCAAAAGACAACTCAAAGGTTGTTGACGCTATTATGTCTGACCTTTCAATCATCACAGGTCAGCGTCCGGTAGTTTGCCGGGCAAAGAAATCGGTTGCTAACTTTAAGCTCCGTGAGGGAATGCCCATCGGCGTGAAGGTAACACTTCGCGGCGACAAGATGTATGAGTTCCTTGACAGACTCTTCTCCATCGCACTTCCCCGTGTAAGAGACTTCAGAGGTATCAACCCCAACTCTTTCGACGGCCGTGGCAACTATTGCATGGGTGTTAAAGAGCAGTTGATATTCCCGGAAATTGAGTACGACAAGATCGACAAAGTTCGCGGTATGGATATAGCATTTATCACTACTGCTAAAACAGACGAAGAAGCTAAAGAGTTGCTTACTCTTATGGGCGCTCCGTTTGCGAAATAAGAAGGAGGATTTGTAAAATGGCTAAGACATCTATGAAAATCAAGCAGCAAAGACCTGCAAAGTTTTCAACAAGAGCTTACAACAGATGCAAGATCTGTGGCAGACCTCACGCTTATCTTCGTAAATACGGTATCTGCCGTATCTGTTTTAGAGAGCTTGCTTATAAAGGCGAGATCCCGGGCGTGAAAAAAGCCAGCTGGTAATCAGCAGAATCTGAAAAGGAGGTTAATGGTATGCAAGTAACCGATACAATCGCAGATATGCTCACGAGAATTCGTAACGCTAACTCTGCAAAACACGATTCGGTTGACATTCCTGCATCAAACATGAAAAAAGCTATCGCTCAGATTCTTGTTGATGAGGGTTATGTAAAGAGTTTTTCCGTTGTTGACGACGGTAAGCAGGGTATTATCCGTGTTCAGTTGAAATACGGTCCCAATAAGACACAGGTTATTCAGGGACTCAGAAGAGTTTCAAAACCCGGTCTTCGTATTTATTCAGGTGTTGAGGATATGCCTCAGGTAATGAGAGGTCTCGGCATCGCAATCCTTTCAACTTCGAAAGGTATTATGACAGACAAGCAGGCTCGCCGTGAGAATATCGGTGGCGAAGTCCTCGCATTCGTATGGTAAGGGAGGTAATGGCATGTCACGTATAGGCAGAAAACCGGTTGCAATTCCGGCCGGCGTTGAAGTTAAATTGGATGGCACTACCGTTACTGTTAAAGGTCCCAAGGGCACCCTTACTCAGGAAGTTCATCCCAATATGACCGTTAAGGTCGAGGGCAGCGAAGTAATCGTTACCCGTCCGGATGATGAGAAGCAGAACCGTGCTCTTCACGGCCTTACACGTTCACTTATTTCTAATATGGTAACAGGTGTAACAGAAGGCTTCAAGAAAGAGCTTCAGGTAAACGGTGTTGGTTACCGTGTTGCAAAGCAGGGTAAAACACTCGTTATGAACCTCGGTTACTCACATCAGGTTAAGATGGATGAGATCGACGGTATCACAATTGATGTTCCGTCACCTAACTCTATCATCATCAGCGGTGCTGACAAACAGATGGTTGGTCAGTTCGCAGCAGAAGTACGCGAGAAGCGTCCGCCTGAGCCGTATAAGGGCAAGGGTATCAAATATGCCGACGAAGTCATCCGCCGTAAGGAAGGCAAAGCCGGTAAAGGTGCTAAGAAATAAAGAAGGAGTGAATATTAAATGGTTACAAGACCTGACAGCAAAAAAGCCCGTCTTAACAGACATAAGCGTGTTCGCGGTAAGATCTCCGGAACAGCACAGCGTCCCCGCCTTTGTGTATTCCGCTCTAACTCAAATATCTATGCACAGATCATTGATGATACAAAGGGCGTAACTCTTGTATCAGCTTCAACAGTAGAAGCTGCTTTCGAGGGTAACGGCGGAAATAAAGAAGCAGCTAAAAAGGTTGGTCAGACCGTTGCTGCACGCGCTATTGAAAAAGGCATCAGCGAAGTCGTTTTCGACCGCGGAGGAAATATTTATCACGGCCGTGTTATGGAGCTGGCCGAAGGTGCCCGTGAGGGCGGCCTCAAGTTCTAATTAAGGAGGAGAATACTTTTGGCTAACATAGACGCATCCGTAATGGATTTACAGGAAAAGGTCGTAGCAATTAACCGTGTATCAAAAACGGTTAAGGGCGGTCGAATTATGAAATTCTCGGCACTTGTAGTTGTCGGTGACGGCAACGGCACAGTAGGCTTTGGTATCGGTAAAGCTGCTGAGGTTCCCGAAGCTATCAGAAAGGGAATTGAAGACGCAAAGAAGAACCTTATCAAAGTTTCACTTAAAGGAACTACAATTCCGCATGAGGTAATCGGTGAATTCGGCGCAGGCAGAGTTCTTATGAAGCCCGCTGCTCCCGGTACCGGTGTTATCGCCGGCGGTCCGGCTCGTGCCGTAATCGAGATCGTTGGTATCAAAGATATCCGTACAAAAGCTCTTCGTTCAAATAACCCCTGCAATGTTGTTCGTGCAACAGTAGCAGGTCTTGCAGCACTCCGTACAGCTGAAGAAGTTGCGGCTACTCGCGGCAAGAGCGTGAGCGAAGTTATCGGTAAGTAAGGAGGCAAACATAATGGCTACAAAGAAAAAGGCTGCCGGCCTTACAATCACACTTAAAAAGAGCCTTATCGGTTGCAAGGATAATCAGATTGCAACTGCTTACTCACTCGGTCTTAAAAAGCCCGGCGATGTAACAGTTCAGCCTGATAACGAATGCACTAAAGGCAAGATCGTAAAAATATCTCACCTCGTTGAGGTAACAAACGCTTAAATTAAGGAGGTGCGACATAATGAAACTTCATGAACTTTCTCCGATGCCCGGCTCAACCAAGGAAAGCAAAAGAATTGGTCGTGGCCACGGCTCAGGCAATGGCAAAACAGCAGGTAAGGGACACAAGGGTCAGCATGCCCGTCACGGCGGCGGCGGTGTTCGTATCGGTTTTGAGGGCGGTCAGATGCCGCTTGCAAGACGTTTGCCGAAAAGAGGTTTTAATAACATTTTTGCAAAAGAACTTACAACAATCAGCCTTTCAGATCTCAATGTATTTGAAGACGGCGCAGTTGTTGATACACAGGCGCTTCTTGACTACGGCGTAATCAAGAAAGCATGCGATGGCGTTAAGGTTCTTGCTAACGGCGAAATCACAAAGAAACTTACAGTGAACCTTGCGGCTTTCTCTGCTGCTGCTAAGAGTAAAATTGAGGCAGCCGGCGGAAAGGCTGAGGTGGTATAAATGTTTCAGACAATAGTTAACGCATGGCGAGTTAAAGAGATCAGACATAAGATACTCTTTACACTCTTTATACTCCTCATTTTCCGTGTTGGTTCAGCTATTCCGGTACCGTTTATCGATGTTACTGCACTTTCTTCTGAATTCTCAAGTAATGCAGGAAGCTTCCTTAACTATATGAGTGTACTTACTGGTGGTGCAATGAACTACGGTGCTTTGTTCGCAATGTCGATCACTCCGTACATCAACGCATCCATCATCCTCCAACTTCTCACAGTTGCAATTCCTTATCTTGAGAGAGTTGCAAAAGAAGGCGAAGAGGGCAGAAGAAAGATCGCAAAGTACACACGTTATGCAACATTTATCCTTGCTCTAATCCAGGGTGGTGCATACTTCTGGTGGCTTAAGGCAAGCGGATATGTAGATGCAACCGGTCTTTGGGAAAGCATCTTTGCAGGCGTAGTAATCGTTCTTTGCTTCACAGCAGGCGCAGTGCTCCTTATGTGGTTGGGCGAAAGAATCGATGAAAAGGGTGTCGGTAATGGCATCTCAATGATCCTCTTTGCAGGTATCATTTCACGCTTCCCGCAGGCAGTAGTTATACTTGTAAATACATTCAAGACTAATATCGTCGGCGGTATCGCTATTCTGGTATCATTTATCCTCGTTGTTCTGTTTGTCATCTTTATGCAGGCAGGCGAACGCAGAATTCCGATCCAGTATGCAAAGCGTGTTGTTGGTAGAAAACAGTATGGCGGTCAGAACACACATATGCCTATCAAGGTAAATATGTCTGGCGTTCTTCCGATTATCTTCGCAAGCTCCATCTTGACGGTTCCTATGCAGATTCTGCAGTTTATGCCGTCAAGCAGCTACGAAAGTACAATCTACCGCTTGCTCGGCGTTGTTGATTACAACAGCTGGTCATATGCATTAATCTATTTTGCACTTATTATTGCATTTGCATTTTTCTATACATCAATGCAGTATAATCCTGTTGAAATGGCTAACAACCTTCGCAAGAACAGCGGCGGTATTCCGGGTATCCGTCCCGGCAAGCCCACTCAGGATTTTATCCAGAAGATCATTTCAAGAATCACTCTTATCGGCGCTATCTTCCTCGGTGTAGTTGCTGTACTTCCTATCATTGTTGGTCTGTTTATCGGCCAGAATGTATCACTTGGCGGTACATCATTGCTCATCGTAGTCGGTGTTGCACTTGATACTGTTCAGCAGCTTGAGTCACAGCTTATGATGCGTCATTACAAGGGATTCCTTGATTGATCCGGGAGAGGTACACTTATGAATTTAATTTTTCTTGGTGCTCCCGGTGCCGGAAAAGGCACACAGGCAGAAATCGTGAGTGAAAAGTTTTCAATTCCTACGGTTTCAACAGGCAACATCATCCGTGAGGCGCTGAAAAACGGCACCGAAATGGGTTTGCAGGCAAAGAGCTATATCGATGCTGGTAAACTTGTACCGGACGAGGTTGTTATCGGAATTATTAAGGACAGACTGTCAAAGGATGACTGTGCAAACGGTTTTATCCTTGACGGCTTCCCCAGAACGATCCCCCAGGCTGAAGCTCTTGATGCCATGGGAATTGTGATCGATAAAGTGGTTGATATTGAAGTAAGCGATGAAAAGATCGTTAAGCGTATGTCAGGCAGAAGAACCTGCCCGAACTGTGGTGCTTCATATCACATTGAATACAAGAAGCCTGCAAAAGAAGGCATCTGTAATAACTGCAGCAGCGAGCTTACGATCCGTAAGGATGATAAGCCGGAGGTAGTTCTTGACAGACTTAATGTTTATCATGAGCAGACCGAGCCGCTTAAGGATTACTATGCTGCATCAGGCAAGCTTGTAATTGTTGAGGGACAGGAAGAGGTTGCTGATACAACAGCACTCACCCTCAAAGCTTTGGAGGATTAAGCATGATAGTGCTGAAGACTTCGCGTGAGCTTAAAATCATGCGTGAGGCGGGAAGAATTTCCGCAAAAGCACTGCAACTTGTGGGAGAGGCAGTTGAGCCGGGTATTACTACCTATGAGCTTGACAAGATCGCTTATGATTATATCGTAAGTGAGGGCGCAAAACCCGGATTCCTTGGGTACGGCGGTTTTCCCGCAAGTGCATGCATATCCATAAATAACCAGGTTATCCATGGCATACCGAGTAAGGATGTCAAGGTCTGCGAAGGCGATATAGTCAGTGTAGATCTCGGCGCAGTTTACGAGGGATATAACGGCGATAACGCTGCCACATTTGCTTGCGGAGATATCTCCGATGAAGCAAAGCGGCTGATTGATGCAACACGCGAGAGTCTTTATGAAGGTATCCGTGCTGCTCATGTTGGCGGTAGGATCGGTGATATATCAAACGCAGTGCAGAGGTATGTCGAGGCGCGCGGTTACTCGGTGGTAAAACAATTTGTGGGGCACGGAGTAGGCGCGAGTCTGCACGAGGATCCGGAGGTGCCGAATTTTGGCAGAGCCGGACACGGAGTGCGGTTGTTACCGGGCATGACCTTGGCTATCGAGCCGATGGTCAACATCGGTACCCCCGATGTAAGCACACTTTCTGACGGATGGACCGTTATTACGAGAGACGGTAAGCTGTCAGCACACTTTGAACATTCAATTGCGGTAACAAATGACGGACCTGTCATTTTAACTGAATGTTAAAGTACCGCAATCAACCCAACAATGTTACAAGGAGGTAATTGCTTTGTCCAAGGCGGATAATATTGAATTACAGGGAACTGTTGTTGAGGCACTGCCGAACGCAACATTTAAGGTAGAGCTTCAGAACGGTCACATAATTTTGGCCCACATTTCCGGTAAGCTTCGTACGAACTACATTCGTATTCTTCCCGGAGATAAGGTGACTGTTGAAATGTCACCTTACGACTTAACAAAGGGACGCATAACCTGGCGTTCCAAGTAGGATACAAACAACAATCCGAACAAAATCGGTCTTTTGTATTGAACGAAAGGAATGATTATAATGAAGGTTAGACCTTCTGTTAAAAAGATTTGCGATAAATGCAAAGTCATCAAGCGCAAGGGAAAAATAATGGTTATCTGTGAAAATCCCAAGCACAAACAGCGTCAGGGCTAATCCTGCGCAAAAATTACGGAGGTGTATTGAATAATGGCACGAATTTCCGGTGTTGACTTGCCGAGAGATAAGCGAGTCGAGATTGGCCTTACCTATATCTTTGGTATTGGTCTTACAACATCTAAGAAAATATTGGCTGAAACCGGTGTAGATCCTGATATCAGAGTTAAAGATCTCACAGAGGCAGATGTAGCAAAGCTTCGTGATTACATCGAGCATAACGTTACTGTTGAGGGTGACCTCCGCCGTAACAATGCTTTCGATATCAAGCGTCTTATCGAAATCGGCAGCTACCGTGGCTTACGTCATCGTAAAGGACTTCCTGTACGCGGTCAGCGTTCAAAGACAAACGCTAGAACTCGTAAGGGTCCGAAGAAGACAATTGCCAACAAGAAGAAGTAATAGAAAGAAGGTTAATTGACTATGGCTACTAAGGGCAGTAAAACAGCATCAACCCGTCGCCGCCGCGAGAAGAAGAATATCGAACGCGGAAGCGCACACATTCAGTCAACCTTCAACAACACCATTGTTACTATAACAGATACTCAGGGCAATACCCTTTCATGGGCATCTGCCGGTGAGCTCGGTTTCAGAGGTTCAAGAAAATCAACTCCTTTTGCAGCTCAGACTGCTGCTGAAACCGCTGCTAAGGCTGCTATGGAACATGGCTTGAAAACAGTTGAAGTATTCGTTAAAGGACCGGGTGCCGGTCGTGAGGCTGCAATCCGTGCATTGCAGACAGCAGGCCTTGATGTAAGCATGATCAAGGATGTTACTCCTATCCCGCACAATGGTTGCCGTCCTCCCAAGAGAAGACGAGTATAATTTTGGAGGTGTAATAAATGGCTAGATATACAGGTCCTGTTTGCAGACTTTGCCGTAGAGAGGGCGAAAAGCTTTTCCTCAAAGGTGAGCGCTGCTATTCAGATAAATGTTCAATTTCACGCAGAAGCTATGCTCCCGGCCAGCATGGTCAGGGTCGCAAGAAGAACTCAGAGTATGCTACTCAGTTCCGTATGAAGCAGAAGGCTAAGCGTTACTACGGTATTCTTGAAGGTCAGTTCCATTCATATTTTGAAGAGGCTGAAAGAAAGCAGGGTGTAACCGGTGAAAACCTCCTTCGCATCCTTGAGAGCCGTCTTGATAACGTTGTTTACAGACTTGGTTTTGCTTCATCAAGAAAAGAAGCTCGTCAGCTCGTGCTTCACAACCACTTTACAGTTAACGGTAAGAAGGTAAACATTCCGTCATACTTGCTTAAAGCAGGCGATGTAGTTGCAATCAAAGAGAAGAGCTACGATTCAGAAAAGATCAAGGCTGTTCTTGAAGCAAATTCAGCTCGTCCGGTTGCTGCATGGCTTGATAAGGATATCGATGCTAAAACAGGTAAGGTTATCAATCTTCCTAACCGTGAGGATATCGATACACCGGTTGAGGAATCACTTATCGTCGAGTTGTACTCAAAATAATAGCAATCCTGCTATTATTTTGGTGCATCACACACCATTTGCGGCTTTTGCTGCATAACCGGCAGAAATTATTTTCTGCACACTAAACAGGGAGGATTCTTGAATGATAGAAATCGAAAAGCCCAGAATTGAAGCTGAGGAATTGGCAGCAGACGGCTCTTACGGCAGATTTTCAATCGAGCCGCTTGAGCGTGGTTACGGTATTACACTTGGTAACTGCTTGCGCCGTGTACTGTTGTCTTCACTTCCCGGTGTCGCTGTAACATCCATTAAAATTGACGGTGTTGTGCATGAGTTTTCTACTATCCCCGGCGTTGTTGAGGATGTAACCGAGATCGTGCTCAATATCAAAGGACTTACTGCGAAGATCCACGGTGAAGCTCCGAAGGTATGCTATATCGAAGCAGAGGGTCCTTGTGAGGTAACCGGTGCTAATGTTAAGTGTGATTCCGAGGTGGAAATCCTTAATCCAGACTTGCATATTGCAACGATTTCCGAATCCGGTAAGCTGTTTATGGAGCTTACACTTGATAAGGGCAGGGGTTATGTTCCTGCTGAAAAGAACAAACAGGCTAATCAGGCTATCGGTGTAATTCCGGTAGACTCGATCTACACACCTGTTTTAAAAGTAAACTATAATACAGAGAACACCCGTGTAGGTCAGATCACCGATTTTGACAAGCTCACTATCGATGTTTGGACCAACGGAACCATCACAGCTAAAGAGGCTGTTGCATTGGCTGCCAAGGTGCTCACTGAACATCTCAACTTGTTTGTCGATCTTTCAGGTGATGCAAGCAATGCTGACATTATGGTTGAGAAGGACGATAACGGCAAAGAAAAGGTTCTTGAGATGACCATTGAGGAGCTTGACCTTTCTGTGCGTAGCTTTAACTGCTTAAAGAGAGCCGGTATCAATACTGTTGAGGATCTTACAACAAAGACCGAAGAGGATATGATGAAGGTTCGTAACCTCGGTAGAAAATCTCTCGAAGAGGTTATCAATAAGTTGAAGTCACTCGGCTTCGACTTGCGCAAGGAAGAAGAATAATTATTTGTTTACTTTTAGTTCAAAGGATACAAATTCACACATCAAATAAGGAGTGAGTTAAATGCCAGGTACAAGAAAACTCGGTAGAACGAGCGATCAGCGTAAAGCAATGCTTAGAGCTATGGTTACATTCTTGCTTGAGAACGGTAAGATCGAAACAACCGTTACTCGTGCAAAAGAAGTTCGTGCGATGACCGAGAAATATATAACTATCGCAAAGACTAACAATCTTACAGCTCGCCGTCAGGTTATGGAATATGTAACAAAAGACGAAGTTGTAAAGAAGTTGTTTGATGAGATCGCACCGTCATATGCAGAACGCAACGGTGGTTACACACGCATCATCAAAACCGGTCCCCGTCGTGGTGACGCTGCCGAAATGGCAATTATCGAGCTTGTTAAGTAAGTTAGGTAATAACAAAAGTAAAGGCTGTCAGTTGATAACTGACAGCCTTTTTTGTGATATAACATTAAATACGGTGCGAAGAAATATACTTCGCACCGTAGCATTTTACCTATACACGCTCTCGGCGTATCTCACTGTTTCCATCGCATCCTTTGCGTACTTATCAGCACCGATCATATCGGCATATTCCTGCGTCAGCACAGCACCTCCGACAACGGTTTTACACCAAGGAGCAGTTGATTTTATCATTTCTACTGTCTGTTGCATCGCAGGAACGGTAGTGGTCATCAAAGCACTCAAGCCCACGATTTTTGCATTGCTTTCCATTACCGCATCAACAACTGCCTGAGGATCAACGTCTTTACCGAGGTCAATGACATCAAATCCGTAATTTTCACAAAGCACCTTAACAATATTTTTTCCGATATCATGGATATCTCCTTTGACCGTTGCCAACACGATCTTTTCATTGCTTTTTTTGCTTCCGATACCTATTTTGTTTTTGACCTGCGTAAATGCTGCCTTTGCAGCTTCGGCACTCATAAGTAGCTGGGGAAGATATACGGTCTTGTTTTCAAACCCTTTTCCTACAATATCAAGCGCCGGAATAATCTCATTATTGATAATTTGGAGCGGTTGCTCGGTTTTAAGCAGTTCTGAGGCTATTTTGTCTGCCTGCTCACACAAGCCTTTAATAATAGCAGACTTTAGCGGATCAGTTGTTTCTTTAGAACTGTTCTTTTTTTCTCCGATAGTCGTTACCGTATCTGCACTTTCCGCGAATGTAATATATTTTGAAAAGTTATCGTCCAGATCGCATAACGCAAGATACGAATAGTATGCCTTTTTCATTTCGGCAGCACATACATTCATTATTGCCGCATCAAGACCTGTTTGCATTGCAAGGGTTAAGAAGGATGCAGTAACAAATTCTCTGTTTGGAAGACCGAAGGATATATTCGATATACCGAGACTTGTCTTGACTGAAAGCTCTGATTTGATAATTTTTATTGCTTCCAATGTCACAAGTGCAGATTTTGGATCAGCACTTACAGCCATTGCGAGCGGATCAACTATAATATCCTTGCGCTCAATACCATATGCTTCAGCGCATTCGACAATGCGTTTTGCGATATCAGCTCTGCCACGGGCGGTATTTGGAATACCGTTTTCATCAAGCGTCAGCGCAATCACCGTGCCGCCGTACTTCTTGACAAGAGGAAATACCGTTTTCATGCTTTCCTCTTTGCCGTTAACCGAGTTGATAAGCGGCTTACCGTTGTATATACGCATTGCACTTTCCATAGCGACACCGTCAGCGGTATCTATCTGTAACGGCAGATCTAATACAGATTGAAGAGAAAATACGCAGTTTTTAAGCATTGCACATTCATCTATTTCTGGCAGACCGACATTAACATCAAGAATGTCGGCATCATTTTCCGATTGAGAAACGCCTTCCTGCAAGATATAGTCAATGTTATTCTCTTTTAGTGCGGCCCTGAATTTTGGTTTGCCGGTCGGATTAATACGTTCGCCTATCATAATAGGTCTGCGGTCAAATTCAACGGTGTGAGTGTATGAGCAAACCGCAGTATAGTTTTTCTTTGTGATAGGCTGTGGCTTGATATTTTTCAAAGCGGTGATCATTTTGCTGATATATTCCGGAGTCGTACCGCAACAGCCACCTACAACAGTTGCACCAAGCTGTGCTATATCTGCCATACATTCAGCAAATTGGTCAGAGGTGATATCGTAAACTGTTTCGCCGTTTCTGACCGTCGGCATACCGGCATTGGGGTTTACGATAACAGGGATCGAGCTGTACTTTACAAACTCATCTACAAAATTCCTCATCTGACGGGGACCGAGTGAACAGTTCATACCTATTGCAGCAACACCCATTGCTTCAAATGTGGTCACAACGGTTCTGATATCAGCCCCGGTCATTATCTTTCCGTCAGTATCAAACACAAACGAGAGGAAGATAGGAAGGTCGCAGCATTCCTTTGCAGCAATAACCGCCGCCTTTGCCTCATACAGATCATTCATTGTTTCAATTGTGATAAGGTCTGCACCTGCATCGGCACCGAATTTTATCGTCTTTTTAAACACCTCAACCGCATCCTCAAAATCGAGATCACCTAATGGAGACAACATTCTGCCGGTTGGTCCAATGTCAAGTGAAATATATCGCTTTGTTCCGAGATAGTCTGTGTTTTGTCTTGCTCTTTTAACACAGTTTACTGCGGATACCACGATATCCTCAAGATTATCGAATTTAAGGCAGTTTGCGCCAAAGGTATTAGTATTTACAATATTGCATCCTGATTTATAGTAGTCCTCATGTATTGAAATAAGCAGTTCAGGGTTATCAAGATTAACAGTTTCAGGCAGGACACCCGGCTTTAATCCGTTTTTTTGTAAAAGTGTGCCCATACCGCCGTCATAAAAAATAAATGAGGAATTTAAAATTTCGGTTATTTTCAAGTTAGTTCTTCTCCGTTCCTACTATTGCCGTTACAGATTTCGTGGGTGTCATAAACAGGTTTTCACCGAGCGTTATACCGGTATGCTTGCCGGCTTCGAGAATTCTGAAAATATCAGATTGAAAGTCTAAAGCGAGATCGCTGTATCCCGGTGAAAATCTACGCTGTGGTTTATCAAAATTGGATGTAATGATATCACACCAGCTTTCAATGGCAGCAGAGCCCACAGCGCTGATTATCAGCGCCTTTGCAGGAGATAACAATGAGTATTTTTTAATGAGCCTGTCGATTCCTGCTCCGCAGGTTGCGGCAAAAATCACAGCTTGGGGCTTTGCATCGAGAAATTTACACAGCCCTTTGCTTTTTACTTTTATAAAGCCGAAGTCAACATTATCTCCGTCATTATCAATATCAAAAATGCGTGCACATGCTTTGTACTGTGCCGCACATACAAATTCACTTATACATTCATCAACAAGTTTTTTTACTTCGTCGGTTTCCTTTTCGGTGCGTGCATAACGCAGGACCTCACTGCGATCAATATCAACACTATCGGTGCTGTATCGCAATATCTCACTTATCATTTCAGTATCTCCGAAAGATTGTTTAAGATAGTTTCTGCAACATCAGGCTTGTTCATTGAATAAACATGAACTGTGTTGATTCCGTTTGCAAACAGATCTATTATCTGATCTGTTGCATAAGCGATGCCTGCCTGCTTCATAGCAGCAGGATCGTTACCAAAGCGGTCAACTATCTGTTTAAAGCGCTGTGGCAGATATGTACCTGAAAGACGGCATATGCGAGTGATCTGCTTTGCATTGGTTACCGGCATAATTCCGGGCAGCACCGGTACGGTTATGCCTGCTTCTCTTATTTTATAAAGAAAGCTGTAGAAAATATTATTATCAAAAAACATCTGTGAAGTAAGGAACTCACAGCCGGCATCGACCTTGGTTTTAAGATTTTTGATATCCTCACGCATATTTGCCGATTCTGTGTGCCCTTCCGGATAGCACGCACCGCCAATGCAAAAACCGCCATACTCCTTTATTGCACTGACAAGCTCACACGCATAGCGAAAATCCAGATCGTCCTTAGTCATGCCTTCAGGCAGATCCCCGCGAAGAGCAAGAACATTCTCAATTCCCTTTGCCTTCAGTGTATCAAGTTTATTGATGAGTGCATTTTTAGGAGTGCCTACGCAGGTGAGATGCGCCGCCGTTGCGACACCATGTGCATTAAGATTTTGTGCTATAAGTGATGTATATTCATCGGTAGTTCCGCCTGCGCCGCAGGTGACCGACATAAATCCCGGCTTCAGCGCTGCGATCTGACCGGTTGCAGATTTTACGCTTTCAAGATTATCCGATGTCTTAGGTGGAAACACCTCAAAAGAAAGAACTAATCTGTCGTTGTTTATTACTGATGATATTTTCATTATTTATCCTTTCATTTGCGGCGGGCTTTTTCAAGCTCGCTGAGGTCATATGGGGTGTGCTGATATACAATATAGTTTATCCAATTTGAGAAGATAAGGCTTGCAGTGCTGCGCCATTTCATTTCCGGCAGCTTAAAGGTGCTATCGCCCGGATAATAGTTGTGTGGTACTTTGATATCAAGCCCTTTAGAAAGATCACGCATATATTCGCCTGCAAGTGTGCAACGATCATATTCCGAATGTCCTGAAATAAAGAATCTGCGGCAATCACGGTCAGCACAAATGTGAACTCCGGCATCCTCCGAATAGGTGAGGATATCAAGCTCGGGCACACTTTCAATGTCCTCCCGCCGATTGCCGGTATAGCGTGAATGCGGGGCATAGAAAAAGTCGTCAAACCCGCGCAAAAGAGGATGATTGACTATAAGTGGACGGTGGCGGTAAACACCGAAAAGTTTTTTGCCAAGATCGATCTTCGGCACGCCGTAATAATGATACAGACCGGCTTGTGCGCCCCAACAAATATGCATTATCGAGTAAACATTATCACTTGCCCAATCAAGAATGGTGCAAAGCTCGTCCCAATAATCTACATCTTCAAATTTCATCTGCTCGACCGGCGCACCGGTAACTATCATACCGTCATAACGCTTGTCTTTTATCTCATCAAAGGTGTTATAGAAATTTAAAAGATGCTGCTCCGATACATTTTTTGATTTATGCGTGACCGTCTGCAAAAGATCTATCTCGATATGCAACGGTGTGTTACCTATAAGACGCAGCAGCTGCGTTTCGGTTTCTATTTTATTCGGCATCAGGTTCAGTATGAGAATATGAAGCGGACGGATATCCTGATGCAATGCACGAGTCTCGGTCATAACAAAAATATTCTCATTCTCAAGTATTTTTGCTGCCGGAAGTGCGTTTGGAATTTTAATAGGCATACTGCTACCTCTCTTTCGTTGTCTTTATCTAATAAATTATATCAAACTATACTTGTGTTTTCAACTGTTTTGCGCCTAAAATTTTGCCGATTAAAAATAAATTAATACTTGACAAACTGCATATAGGTATGTATAATAGTTTAGGTGTAAAGTAAAAATACTTTACAGGCTAAGAGGTGAGCAGTATGGCAAAACAGTTGCATATAAGCGATCTGCTTGATATATACGGATCGTTGCTTACCGAGAAGCAGCAGCGTCTGCTTGAATATTATTATAACGACGATCTGTCGCTTGCTGAAATTGCCGAAAACGAGGGCATAACCCGTCAGGCAGTGCGTGACACGCTCAAAAGAGCGGCTGCTCAGCTTGAACAAACAGAGAAACTGCTTGGCATATATAAACAAAACGCTGCAATTTCGGAAAAAGTCGATGAAATAATCAGACTTTGTGATGAAATGCAGGGCGAAAATGCAAACAGGATCAAATCGGTTGCATTATCTTTAAAGGAAGGTGAGATCATTGGCATTTGAAGGCTTGTCTGAAAAAATAACCGGTGCGTTCAAACGCATCCGTTCAAAAGGTAAGCTTACAGAGCAGGATGTTAAAGATGCAATGCGTGAAGTCCGTCTTGCATTGCTTGAAGCGGATGTAAACTATAAGGTTGCCAAGGATTTTACAAATAAAGTTACCGAACGCTGCATAGGCGAGCAGGTTATGGAAAGTCTTACACCTGCACAGATGGTAATCAAAATAGTTAATGATGAGCTTACTGCTTTGATGGGCGGCGACAATGCCCGTCTTAATACAGCATCAAAGATTCCCACAATCATTATGATGTGCGGTCTTCAGGGCTCTGGTAAAACGACTCATTCCGCAAAGCTTGGCAAGTGGCTTAAAGCAAAGGGACACCGTCCGTTGCTTGCAGCGTGCGATATCTATCGTCCTGCAGCTATTTCCCAGTTGCAGATCGTGGGTGAGCAGGCAGGAGTGCCCGTATTCGAAATGGGTACTGAGAAGCCTGAAAAGATCGCAGTAGAGGCAGTAAAATATGCCCGTGATCATGGCAACGATTTTCTTATTCTTGATACAGCCGGTCGTCTGCATATAGACGAGGAGCTTATGAACGAGTTGAAGCGTGTCAAAGCAGCGGTTATGCCGCATGAGATACTCATTGTTATCGACTCAATGGTAGGTCAGGATGCGGTTAATGTTGCGAAGTCTTTTAACGAGGCACTTGGCATTGACGGTGTTATACTAACAAAGCTCGACGGTGACGCAAGAGGCGGTGCAGCACTTTCAGTCCGTGCAGTAACAGGCAAGCCGATCAAGTTTGCAGGTACAGGCGAAAAGCTTGATGATCTTGAAGAGTTTCATCCATCGAGAATGGCATCTAGAATACTTGGTATGGGCGATGTTATGTCGCTTGTTGAAAAGGCAGAACAGGCGCTTGATGATAAAAAAGCTGCAGAACTTGAAAAGAAGCTTAAAGCTAACAAATTTGATATGAACGATCTTCTTTCGCAGTTCCAGGAAATAAAGAAAATGGGACCGCTAAAGCAGATACTTTCAATGATACCCGGTATGCAAAAGCAGTTGAAGGATGTTGATATTGACGATCGTCAGCTTGTGCGTGTTGAGTCTATCATCTATTCCATGACAAAGCGTGAGCGTGAGAAGCCGGAAATAATCAACGGCTCCCGCAAAAAGCGTATTGCAGCAGGCTGCGGTATGAGCGTTGAGGATGTAAACCGTCTGCTCAAGCAATATGAGCAGATGAAAAAACTGTTCCGTCAGATGAACGGATCAGGAACAAAGGGTAAGCGCCGCAGAATGCCGGATATCCGTCAGATGGGCGGCTTCGGCGGACCGGGTAATCCTATGGGTCCCGGTGGTATGGGCGGAAGCGGTTGGCCCGGATTTTAAGTCTTTTACGGAGTTATCCGTTAAAAATAGTATTCTACTATGGAGGTGAATAGAAAAATGGCAGTAAAAATCAGACTTCGCCGTATGGGTGCAAAGAAAGCTCCTTTCTACCGTGTAGTTGTTGCTGATTCAAGATATCCCCGTGACGGTAGATTTATCGAAGAAATCGGTTACTTCAACCCCACAACTGAGCCTGCAACCGTCAAGATCGATGCAGAAAAGGCTAAGAAGTGGATCGCTAACGGTGCTCAGCCTACTGACACAGTTAAGTCATTGCTTAAGAAAAGTGAGATCATCTAAGCTCTAATGAAAGGATGTTATTTTCATGCAGGAACTTTTGAAGACTCTTGCTATGGGACTTGTTACAAAGCCCGAAGAGGTAACTGTTGAAGTTGACGAGAAAAACGAAGACGGTGTTACAGTTTATCATCTTCATGTTGCTGAAGAAGACATGGGCAGAGTTATCGGCAAATCAGGCAGAATAGCAAAGGCTATCCGCGTGGTTATGCGTGCTGTTGCTAGCCGCAACAACGAAAAGATAATGGTCGAGATCGACTGATATAAGCAACATATTCAAAGTATGGCGTTCGACATTTAAAGTCGGGCGTTTTGCTTTTATGTCTTGAAAGACCGGCGCATGTGATGTATAATATATATATTAATATCAAGGGAATGGAGAAAGAAAATGGACTATGCAATTCTTGGACTTTTAATAGTTATTGCTGTACTTTTAGTAGTGCTTTTATTGAAAAAGAACGACAGCGCAAACAAGGATATTAATGGGATTAAGGATTCAATTGCCGAAATCAAAAGTAATGCAAGTGTTGAAAAAGCACTTGCTTCACAGCGCCATGAACAGCTTGCAAAATCAGTTGCGGAAGGAAACGATAAGATAGTCAATATCATTCAGCAAAATAACGAGAAAAACCTTGAGCGTCAGGCTGAGCATCAGGAAAAACTTTCCCGTGCAAACCTTGAACAGAGCGACAGGCTCAATAAAACGCTTTCGGAAAGCATTGAAAAGATGCAGCAGAGCAATGAGCAGAAGCTGGATCTGATGCGTAAGACCGTTGATGAAAAGCTCGATGAAACGCTAACAAAGCGACTTGATACCAGCTTTAAGACTGTCAGCGAGCAGCTTGAAAAGCTTTATAAATCTCTCGGTGAGATGAAGGATCTCTCTTCAGGGGTATCAGATCTTCAACGCCTTCTGACCACTGTAAAGGCAAGAGGTACATGGGCAGAAGTTCAGCTTGGCGA
>JAXJVX010000253.1:0-1602 GCA_036308305.1 Acutalibacteraceae bacterium
CTATCTGACTACCGGAACTGATAAGCTCGGCAAAGTTTTTCATAAGATTTGATGGAACATTATCTATGCAATAGTAGCCAATGTCTTCAAGCGCATTTATAGCATGAGATTTTCCTGCACCGGAATAGCCAGTTACAATAATAAACTCCACTTAACTCATCCTCCTTACTTCACATTCGAGTAGTATGCCTGTTTCTTTATAAACCTTATCTTTAATTATTTCAATCAGCTCCAGAACATCACTACACTTAGCATTTCCGGTATTTATGATAAAGCCTGAATGCTTCGTGCTGACCATTGCGCCACCCACAGCCTTACCTTTAAGACCGCAACGCTCAATAAGCTCTGCGGCATATCCGCCGATAGGGCGTTTGAATATACTGCCTGCACTCGGATATTCAAGCGGTTGTTTATCCTTGCGCTTACACATTAATTCACACATTTTATTTTCAATAGTTTTTTTGTCTCCAACTCTCAACTTAAACTCAGCGCCAAGAATAAATAAGCCGTTATCTGCAAACGCACTGTGTCTGTAACAAAAATCAGCTTCTGATTTCGGCATTACTGCAACATTATAGTCATTATTAATATATTTAATATTAACAATGTTGTCGCATATCTCACCGCCATATGCACCTGCATTGGTGATTATTGCACCACCGATAGTACCAGGGATGCCGTATAAGCACTCAATTCCGGTAAGAGAATTTTGTAATGCTGCATTACATAAAGAAGAAAGTTTAGTACCGCTGCCACAGATAATGTTGTCGCCATTTACATCAATACAATTAAGCTGTTTTGTTGTGATGATAACACCTCTGTATCCGTCATCATCAAACAAAACATTTGAGCCGTTGCCGTGGAAGCAGCAGGGGAAAGAGTTACTATCACAAAACTTTAACAATGCAACAGCCTTTTCATCAGTATCAGGCGATACAATGTAATCAGCTTTTCCGCCGATTTTAAAAGTATTATAATTTTTCAGATCATTATCTTTTAAATAGGAATATCCGTTACTTTTTAAAAATTCCTCAAGCAATATATAGTTCTGAAACATTAATTCAACTCCAAATTACTTATAGAGATTACCGAGCATTGCAGCACCTATAATGCCTGCATCATTGCCAAGTTCAGCGATTTTGATTTCGGTTTTGTTATCGCACTTACGAGCAAAGCAATATTTATCTACATATTCAGTTATCGGAACACGAAGATTATCCTTCTCTTTAGAAATACCTCCGCCTATACAAACAAACTCAGGTTGGAAGATGTTAATCACATCAGCAATACCGCAAGCAACATATTCAATATATTTATTACAAACGTCAGTTGCGGTTTTATCACCAGCACGCATACCATCAAATGCAGTCTTACCGTTGACATTTTCAATGGATCCGCCTGCTATTTTCCACATTGCAGAATCCTTATCTATATTCATAGCCGCCTTAGTCTGACGAATGAGAGCAGTTGCCGAGGCATATGCCTCCCAACATCCGCATCTGCCGCAGGTGCAAGGCTCACCATTCATTATCATACTGATGTGACCAAGTTCAGCGCCGAAAAAGTTATTACCTGCAAATATCTTGCCGTCAATAATAACAC
>JAXJVX010000254.1:0-2924 GCA_036308305.1 Acutalibacteraceae bacterium
ATGTGGAATTGGTTGTAATAGCACCCGTTTCAAGTGCAGCTGCACCGGTAATTACCTTAAATACCGAACCCGGCTCATATGCTTCGTTGATACATTTATTCGACCACTGAGTTTCTCTTGCAAGCTTCAATGCAGCCTTGCGCTCTGCCTCATCCTCAATCTCGTTGATCGCCTCAAGTGTTGCACTGTCACCTATCTCAAAAGGCTCGTTAAGATTGTAGTCGGGCTTCGTTGCCATTGCAAGTATCTCGCCGCTGTTTACATCCATAACGATGCAGCAACCCCGATTCTCAACCTTGTTTTCTTCAACCGCCTTGTCTAGATATTTTTCCACAACATGCTGGATATACTCATCTATCGTGAGAACGAGTGAGTTGCCGTCTTCAGCATCGATCACCTTCTCATAGCTGAACGGCAGTTGTGCACCTTTTGCGTTTTTGGCTGCAACTATTCTGCCGGCAGTTCCCGTAAGTTCCTCGTCATACTCATATTCAAGACCGTAAAGTCCTTGATTGTCTGTACCGACGAAGCCAATAACGGTAGACGCAAGATTATCATTCGGATAATAGCGCTTGCTTGTTTCTTCAAGACCTACTACTGAACCATACTCATTTTCAGAAATAAATTCACGAAGCGTTGTTGCGGTTTCTGCCGATATCGGCTCACCGATTGTAACATACTTAGAATTCTCGCTTACCTTTGCAAGTACCTTATCATATTCTAATCCTAAAATATCTGAAATACCCTGAGCAATAGGCGCTTTGTCTTCCTCATCGACTGAACCGGATGTAACAAACACCTGCCATACTGTCGAGCTGGTGGCAAGAACATTCATATCAGTATCGTAAATATTACCTCTTTTAGCGGTAGTAACTATATCAAAAAGCTGTTGCTCCTCTGCTTTGGCACGGAGCTCGTCAGCGTCAAATATCATTTCCTTTACAAGTGCGCCGGAACAAAGGCTGAAACCTAAAACGAATGTTAGAACAAGAATAACAGCCGATCTTGCCCATAGCATTTTACTCTGCTTTTCTGTCAAAAATCTCTCTCCTTTATTTAGCGCTAAAACGAGGATTGCATTTCAACCCTCGTTATATAATATCTATTCAAAATATGTGTGATTAATTCAATATCTCTGCGTAATCCGTCTGTTCAGATGTATTTATGTAGTGTATCTGCGCTTTGGTTTTTTTCTGCATACCAAGTTCGAGTGCTGCTTGCTCAAGTCCCGAATACGAAACGATGCTCTCAAATTCCATATTAAGACGCACGCTCTCACTCTCAAGCCTTGAAATCTCGCTTTCAGCTGCACTGATAGCAGTTTTCACATTATTTATTTCTACCTGCGTGTATATATTGAAAGACACCATAAATACAACAGCGGCAACGATGCACAGGCGCATAAATATCGTCTGTGTCTGCGAGCGAGGCTCGGCATATTTTACGGGAAGTCTTCTTATACGAGTGCGTTTTTTGGGAGCGGCATTCGGTGCTGCTTCACGCATCGGTGAAGTACGCTCGTAATCATACGCTGTGTTGCTGTATCGCATCTTTTTTCTCCTTAAAATTTATAGTTTTTCTAAAATACGAAGCTTTGCACTTCGGCTTCGTGAATTCACTTCCAGTTCTTCTTTAGAAGCTGTTATTGGTTTTCTGTTAACAAGCTGCGCTCTCGGCTTTTTTCCACATACGCAAACCGGAAAATCAGGAGGACATTCACACCCCTTGCAAAATGCGGCAAAGCATTGTTTAACAAGTCTGTCCTCAATAGAATGGAAAGTGATCACCGATATTCTTCCACCCTCATTTAAAAGTTCAAAGCAATCGTTTATTCCCTGCTCTGCCTCACGCATCTCGCCATTTACGGCGATGCGCAAGCTCTGAAAGGTTCTGCGTGCAGGATGCCCGTCCTTCTTAAGCTTTGCAGGATAGCAATCACTTATCAGCTGCGCCAACACATCCGTTGTTTCTATCGGTGCAATTTTTCTTGCTTCAACGATAGCCGAGGCAATCTTTCGTGATAAGCGTTCATCAGAATACTTGTAAATGATGTTGGCAAGCTCCTGCTCACTTAAAGTATTGACGAGATCCGCTGCCGTCATACCCTCCTTGCTCATTCTCATATCAAGAGGTGCCGGCATATGATAAGAAAAACCCCTCTCGGCAGTATCAAGCTGATACGACGATACGCCGAGATCAAGTATCATACCGTCTATTCTGTCGATCTCCAGACGGTTACAAATCGATTTAACTTCCGAAAAGCGGTCGTTTACAAAAGTGATGCAGTCAAATTCTTTCAGTCTCTCTTTTGCAGCAGCGATCGCATCAGGATCACGGTCAACACAAATGAGTCTGCCATCGGTCAAGCGCTTTGCGATCTCATAGGAGTGACCTCCGCCGCCTGTTGTGCCGTCGATATACACACCACCGGGCTTAATATTAAGTCCGTCAATAGCCTCGTTGAGAAGCACGCTTATATGAGAAAAGTTACTCATCGCCGCTCTTCTCCAATACGATAGCGAGATCGTCCTGCGTTACACCGCCTATGTATTCTTCCCACTTGTTTATATTCCAGATTTCAGCACGGCTGCCTGCACCGACGATCTTTATCGGGCCATCAAGCAATTCAGCAAATGCACGCAACGACTGCGGAACGAGAATTCTTCCTTGCGTGTCATACTCCGGCTCACTTGCAGATGAGCACAAATAACGCTGCATCTTAAGTTGCTCTACCGTTCTTCCTTTATTTATCTTTTCAACGATGGAATCCCACTCCTGCTTTGTGAAAACAAAAAGACAGGGCGATGAATCAAGAGATTTAGACACGACAATTTCGCCGCCCAATTCCTCCCTGAACTTTGCAGGAATGAACACACGGCCCTTTTTATCAATATTATGTTGAAATTCGCCCATCAACATAACAT
>JAXJVX010000255.1:0-4334 GCA_036308305.1 Acutalibacteraceae bacterium
GGGTATGGGACACATCGGGCTTGCTCTTTGTGATGAGGGTGATACTGTTTTGTTGCCTGATCCGGGTTATCCGGTATTTACCGCAGGTAGCTTGCTCGGCGGTGCAATTCCATATTATTATCCGCTAAAAAAGGAAAATGGCTTTGTGCCAGATCTTCGAGATATACCTGAAGAGATAGCTTGTAAGGCAAAATATATGATAGTATCATTCCCATCAAATCCTGTGGCAAGTGTGGCTGATGAGGATTTCTACATATCATTGGTTAACTTTGCAAAGAAGTATGATATACTTATCATTCATGATAATGCGTACAGCGATATTATTTTTGACGGTAATGAGGGGCGCAGTTTCTTTAATATCGAGGGAGCGGCTGAAGTCGGTGTTGAATTCTTCAGCCTTTCAAAAAGTTACAATGTAACCGGCGCGCGTATGAGTTTTCTTATCGGCAGAGAGGATGTTATAAATGCCGTTCGCAAGATACGCTCACAGATAGATTTCGGTATGTTTATTCCTATCCAGAAAGCAGCTATAGCAGCATTAAACGGTTCAAGGGAAAGTGTTGTTGAGCAATGCAGACTTTACCAAGAGCGCAGAGATGCACTCTGTTCGGGACTTCGCAAAATTGGTTGGAACGTGCCCAATTCAAAAGGCTCAATGTTCGTTTGGGCGCCGCTTCCCGATGGTTATAGTAACAGCATGCAGTTCTGCCTTGAACTGATGGAGAAAACGGGTGTTATCTGTACGCCCGGCTCGTCCTTTGGCTCCGAAGGAGAGGGATATGTGAGATTTGCTCTTGTACTACCGCAGAGCGAAATTGAAAAGGCTGTTGAAAGCATAAAAATTAGTGGAATTATAAAATAAAAAATGCACAATATTGACAAATTTACTTGTCGGTATTGTGCATTTTTAATAAAAATATACTTTTTTGTAAAAATATTGACAACTTTGTAATTATATGGTATAATAAAACTACAAAATTGAAGTGAGGTGTTTTTTATGAAAAAACTATTGTCAATCATGTTAGCACTTGTCATGATCGTAAGTGCTTCCGGAATGTGTGCTTCGGCTTCAAGAGAAACTGCCGGTGTAGCTGTGTGGTTTGGAGAGAAGATCGGTTGGTGGGAGAATTCCGATACACCTGACGTTCTGTATTTCAGCGGCATAGGTCCAATGTATGATTTCAACTTTGAAACTCCTACCCATGGCGAGGATAATTATCTTTCTGAGGTAGAAGATTTATTTGACAAAGAGTGCGTAGTTGTAGAAGAAGGAATTACATATATCGGCGAAAATATCTTCACTATGCATAAAAATACCAAAGAGGTGACTATTGCTGATTCGGTAACAGAAATACACGAAGATGCGTTTAGTGAAAACAGTGATATCATTATAAAAGGCAGCGCTGACAGCTATGCTGTCGAGTACGCAAAGCAAAATGGCATGAAGTACGAAATAATCGAATTCGAGGTGCTTCTCGGCGATACAAACCATGATCTTTCGGTAAACGGTAAGGATGTTTTGGAATTAAGAAAATATCTTGTTGGTCTTAATTATCATATAAGCATACTGAATGCCGATGTAAATGGCGACGGCAATCTCAACGGCAAGGACGTTTTAGTGCTTCGAAAATACATTTTAGGACTTGTTGATATAGTAGCATAAAATAATAAGAACGCATTGGTTTTTCCAATGCGTTCTTATTTATTTAAAATGTTTTTTAATGCTTTCAAACAACTCCACGATAAAGAAGCGGATTTCGTATTTTGGCTTGTTTTCTACTATTTCAAGCTCTGATGAGTCCAGCACGTCGCTTGGCGAATTTTCGGCAGCAGCATTGATACAAACGGTTGGGTAAAGACAGCACCACCAGTTCTTACCCTGCGCTTTGCCTAGCTTAACAACAAGTGCTTTATACTGTCCTGCAGGCAGTGTGATATCCTCATAATCTCTGGTTGAAAAATATTCTTTAGCCACTTCAACCGAAACGCAGTAATCATATCCGTTTTCATACACGGTATTTTGTACCTGCGTTTGTATTGCATCAAGGCTGCTTTGTGCCAAAGCTTGTGCCTCATACGAGCTTTCACATTCTTTAAACATATCAAGGCAGTAGATTTGCAACTCGTCACGCACTTTTAATTTTAGGGCTTGATCTTCTTCGCTGTCGGAATTAGCAAGTATATGCACTCTGAAAACATCCTCTCTGATACTTTTACAGTCAGCTGAAAATGATGCGATACTTAAAATGATGGTGCAAATAAGTCCTGCAATTAATGCAGCCTCCCATTTTTTAATCATAATTAAAATCCTCCTTATGTAAATCAGTACATAAGGAGGATTGACACTTTTTACACGATCAATTCATAAATTTTGCAAATAACCGGTGCAAAAATCAGTGCGGGCAACATATTTGCGACCTTTATTTTGGTAACACCGATAAGATTAAGACCAAGACCTATTATCATTACCGAGCCGACGCATATAAGCTCGCTGACCGCAAAATCATTGAGTATAGGCTCAAGCAGACCTGCAAGCAGCACCAATGCACCTTGGAAAACAAGTACAAATACAGCAGATACAAGCACGCCCACACCAAGTGCTGAGGCAAGCATTGACGAGGATATAAGATCAAGCAACGATTTTGTGAAAATCATTGAATTATCACCCTCAATACCTGCTTTGAGCGAGCCGACTATCGTCATCGACCCAATGCAGAACACAAGACTTGCTGTAACAAAGCCTTCGGCAAAATTACCTTTTTGTGATTTAAAACGCTTACCCATCGTATCGCCAAGCCAATTGATACCTTTGTCGATATCTATCAGTGTGCCGACTATTGTGCCGAGTACAAGAGAGATGATAAGTATTAGTGTGTTAGAGCCTGCAAGCGCACCGTCAACACCGATATATACCGTACAAAGTCCTATTGCGACCATAACCGCTTTATTTACCCGTTCAGGAACCAGCTTTCCACCAAGCATACCAATAATGCTGCCGATAATTACAGTTATCGTATTTACAATTACACCTATCATATTAATTCCTTTTATTCGTACTTACAAATTGCATTCTTTAAGAGGTTGTTACCCGACCGCAGCGGGCGGATGCTTAATGAGAAGTTGAACCGTTCATCATTAAGTCGGTATTTTTCCGGCAGCTCCGGTCCGCAGGCATTTGAGCCTACACCGCTTTGCATATAGTCCGCACAGATATAAGTCTTGTCAGGCTCGCCAAGCTCAAAGCTATGCTTTGCAGCGGCAAGCTGCTCTGCACTATAAGAAAGTGCAGAAAAATCAAAACCGTTTTCACTTGCAAAGATGAGGCCGCAGCCGTCTTTATTATATACTGCACCCCAAAGTGTGTCGTAATGATTTCCACCCTCCTGCGGATATACAAGGTAAGGTAACATATTCTGCACCTTTGTTTTAAATCTGCCTTTGTAGCAAGCATTGTGCTTATCAATATAGCTTTCATAAGGCCCGTAGCCGAAATACTCCGCAGTATCAAAAGTTCTTTTCATAGCTGTTTTTATACCGAAACGCGGAAGGAAGGGGAGCGAGGTATCAAAAGTGACATCATTCGTAACATCAATAATACCTGCCGAATTGACTGTCCATACAGCATCCACAGTTGCAACAGGACTTCTGCCTGCGGCTGCAATTATGAGTGTAGTTTTAATCTCAACTTTAGAGTCATACTGCGACAATATAACATTTCTCGGATAACTCTCTGCATAACGATAACGAGCCATATCCCACTTCGCAGCAATCCCGTTTCCGGCGTTCTGATCGTTTTCGGTCGGCGCACGCCAGATGTTATATTCTATCGGCTTTTCAAGTTGATTTTTGCCATCTATGCAAAGCTGAGTGAAGGTTCCGCTTAACTTTGAGAAGGTATATTTAAAGCCGTTACCGGTGATAAAGATGCGGGCATCATCCTCTGTTACAGCAAGTTCACCCGAAAGCTTGACAGTTTCGCTGGCGCATTCAGTCGGTATTTTAAACTGACAGAATGCAATTTCATTCCCCTCATCAGCCCACGCATTATCACCGATCTGGTGGAACGAGATGTGCAAATAGCAGTTACCATTTTCAGGGAATTCCGTGTCTATCTTAATTATCTCGCTACGCTTCGGTGGAACAGGAATAGCGCCGATAATTCCCTTATCGATTATCTTACCCTCTTTAGTCAACTTCCAACGGCAGTCAAACCTTGAAAGATAAATAAAATCATATAGGTTGGTTATTTTAAATAGCTTGTCCTCAAAACTTTCGACTTCGATCTTTATCGGCGAGAGGACATATTTAAGCTCTTTTAATGCCACTTTCGGCAC
>JAXJVX010000256.1:0-3767 GCA_036308305.1 Acutalibacteraceae bacterium
AACGGTTGGGCACGAAACGTTTCATCTGGAAACAACCTATCTGCCCAGAGATAAAATACACATAAAATTTATATTTTTTACTGGGAAATTACGGATAAATCACGAAACTTTCAAACTTTACATAAATTTTACAATTCGATTACAAAGGCATTACTTAGCTTTTATATGATGTGTTTCGTAAAGGAGAGTATGAATTTATGGATTTGTTCGGAATTTTGACTTTATGCTGTGGCCTTGCGTTGTTCCTCTTTGGAATGAACACCATGGGCGACGGACTTGAAAAATTTTCAGGCGGAAAGCTTGAAAAAGCACTTGAAAAGATGACAAACAGCACTTTCAAAGGTTTTCTTCTCGGTGCGGCAGTAACAGCAGTTATCCAATCATCATCAGCTACAACGGTAATGGTAGTAGGCTTTGTTAACTCGGGCATTATGAAGTTGCGTCAGGCTATCGGCATTATTATGGGTGCCAATGTCGGAACAACAGTAACAGCTTGGATTTTAAGCCTTTCAGGTATAGAAGGCGACAGCGTTATAATGCAGTTGTTGAAGCCTTCTTCTTTTTCGGCAATTTTTGCTTTGGTCGGAATTATTTTTCTTATGTTCTGCAAATCAGACTCAAAGAAAAATTTGGGTTCAATCTGCATAGGTTTTGCGGTTCTTATGACAGGTATGAGTATGATGAGCGATGCTGTTGAGCCTCTCGCTGATGACCCTACCTTTACAGGAATTCTTACATTGTTCAACAACCCTGTGTTCGGTATTCTCGCAGGCGCTTTGCTTACTGCAATTATTCAGAGTTCAAGCGCATCTGTCGGAATTTTGCAGGCACTTTCTTCAACAGGTACGATTACAGATTCAATGGCTATCCCGATCGGTATGGGACAGAATATCGGTACTTGCGTAACTGCGCTTATCTCTTGTATCGGCGCAAAGAAAAATGCTAAGCGTACCGCACTTGTGCATCTCTATTTTAATATCATCGGTACAATTGTAATTTGTGCTTTGTTCTACGGCTCAAATCTGTTCCTGCATTACGGCTTCCTTGACGATGTCGTAAACGAGGCAAACATCGCTGTTATTCACACTGTTTTCAACTTGCTTGCAACAGCTCTTCTTCTTCCGTTTAACAGACAGCTTGAGAAGCTTGCCTATCTTACAATCAGAGATAAGGAGGAAGAGAGCGAAACACCGTTCCTTGACGAGCGTTTTCTCAAAACACCTGCCGTTGCAACACAGCGTGCAGTTGACACAAGTATAAAAATGGCAAGACTTTCAGAGGGTACATTCCTCGGTGCGCTGGAGCTTGTTGATAACTATGATGAAAAAACTGCCCAGACCATAAGCGAAAACGAAGATATGATCGACGCTTATGAAGATGTTATTTCAACATATCTTGTAAAGCTCAGCAGAAAGACACTTTCTGAAAAGGACAGCAAAACCATTCAGCTTATTCTCCATACGATCGGAGATTTCGAGCGTATCAGCGACCACGCAATAAATATTGTAGAGGTTGCAAAGGAGATTGAGGACAAAAAGGTTCATTTCTCAACTGAGGCTATAGCCGGAATTGAGGTAATGGTTGACGCTGTAAAAGAAATCATCAACAATGCGACACTTGCTTTCATCAATAACGATGTTCAGCTTGCAACAAAGGTTGAGCCTCTTGAGCAGGTAATCGACAGACTCAGGGACAAGCTCAAGGAAGCTCACATAAGACGTCTTACAAACGGCGAGTGCACAATTGAACTTGGCTTCATCTTCTCAGATCTCATCACAAATATTGAGAGAGTTTCTGACCACTGTTCAAACATTGCAATCGGCGTTATTGAAATCAACAACGACGGCTATGAGGCTCACGAGTATCTTCACGAGCTCAAAAACTCAGACGACGTTCAGTACAATGCAGATTTCAAGGAGTACAAGAAAAAATACGCACTTCCCGAAATCGCACGTTAATTTTAAAATAGAATTTAGTTAAAAATAACAATTCCTATTCCTGTTCTTATGTCAGGAATAGGAATTTGTATAATTGCATTTTTTATAATTGAGTGGTAAAATAATACAGCTATTGGGTTATAGAAATTTATGGGGGTAATTTTATGAAGAAAATCATTAGCATGGCATTATGTGCAGTAATGCTTTTGTCAACAGCAATCGTATCAGCGAATGCGGCAACTACAAGAAAGGTCATTTCAACAGACCCGTATTTTGAGCTTGTCGGTGACGAAATTTATGTTCCGGCAAACAAAATTTTGAAATCTGTCTATAATGTCACAGATTCAGACTATAGCTATTTCATCAGACTTGCCGAGTGTGACAACGAAAACAACAGAGTAGAAATCAAATTCACCGATTGTCAGACAAGTGAAAAGTATGTCAATGTGACAACTAAAGAATATTATACATGGTTCGGCTATGGCAGTAGTGCAAGCAGAGGCGAAACTAAAACAACATTCAATAGCGGTGCGTATTATCAGAAAGTCAGAGTAAGAATGTGCGATTTCAAAGAAAAGTACTACAGATTGTCATATAAGAACGGTGAGCTTGTTGAGGAAAGTTACTCTTATTTCCTTGAAAACGGCAATTATTATCATTATGATACGGAACATGGTGAGATGACATTTGATTTTACGAATGTTAAAGGCGTGCAGGAGTCGGGCATGATAATCATAAGCGGAGCAACGATGACAGCTGTAAAGCCTGATAAAGACGGAATGGTCGAATTTTATATAAAGAAAGACCTTGAAAACGGTATTCCCAGCGCAGAGGGAAGCGGAACTCAATATTATAGCAACAGCACTTATTCATTAGTTTTTGGCGGAAATATGAAGATGGGTATGGGCAATATTAATATGGACACAGCCGTAAATGTTAAAGATGCAACTTTGATTCAGAAGTACAGCGCAGATATTGAAACACTGAATGCATTGCAGAAATATTTTGCAGACGTTAATCTTGACGGAAGAATAAACGTAATAGACGCAACAGAAATTCAGAAATACTGCGTAGAAAGCTAAATATTTTATAAAGAAGAAAGCAGGGCGATTTGCCCTGCTTTTGCTTTTGTGGTGTCCGAAAACGAACTAATTAACATCTTCTGCACTTTTTAAACCGAGAATTACACCGAGAGCGATGTGCTGTTGTTTCAGAGATAAGGAACGAAACCCGTTGAGAAGTTCACATTCTTCTTCGGTTAGGCTTGACTGAACAAGCTTGTCAAGCGGCTGACGGATGTCGGAGTAGCCGATGATATAGTCAACTGAGGTGTTGAAAATGCTTGCCATATGCATAAGAGTAGAAATGCTCGGCTCGCTTTTGCCTGTTTCGTATGCGCTTATCATCTTTTGCGAAACGTTAAGTTTCAGCGCAAGAGCGATTTGACTCATACCTTTTTCTTTTCTCAGCGATGTAATTCTGTTCATAAAAATTCTCCGAAATTATACTTTATAGGTATAATATTATTACATTTCTATTGACAAAATATACTTTATGAGTATAATTATACTTGTAAATGGTATACAATTATACCATTTAGTTAATAAAAAATAGGAGGATTTTACAATGAAAAAATTAAGCAAGTTGACATCGCTCTTTTTGGCGACAATTATGGCACTCGGAGTGCTGACAATCGCACCGTTTACGGTTGGAGCGGCAGAAAGCAATACTTCCGCTGTAGCAGATGAATTTACAAGCGGTAACTATGAGTATGAGGATTATGATGACGGAACCGCAGGACTAACCGACTATTTTGGAAATGAAACAAAC
>JAXJVX010000257.1:0-1860 GCA_036308305.1 Acutalibacteraceae bacterium
GTACAAACATTAAAGAATACGAGCTGCGTTCGTACAGAAAGGTATTCTCGGCGGCATTTCAGGATTATCAGGTAATAGCTATGAGCGTGCTTGAAAACATCACTATGGGCGTTGATTTTGACGATGCCGATACTCTTGCCAATGATGCTTTACGAAAGGTCGGTCTGTTAGAAAAAGTCGAAAGTCTTGAACATGGACTCAATACCGTTATAACACGGGAATTTGACGATAACGGTGCCGTGCTTTCCGGAGGTCAGAATCAGAAGCTTGCCGTTGCGAGAGCGCTTGCACAAAACGGTAAATGTATGGTGTTTGATGAGCCTTCATCTGCACTTGATCCCATTGCAGAATATGAGCTGTTCAACACTATAATGGAAGAGACCTCTGACAAGACGATGATATTTATATCTCACCGCTTATCCTCGGTCAAGACTGCCGACACTATCTTTATGCTTGAACACGGACACATCATTGAACAGGGTACTCACACCGAGTTGATGAGTCAAAACGGCGCTTATGCCAATATGTTTCTGCATCAAGCAAAAAGCTATCTTGCAAAAACAGATGAGGAGGCGGTTTAAATGGCAGAAAAACATAAAATTGCACAACGACCGACGCTCTCTGCAAAAAAGCTTCTTCAAAACAACTTCTATCTTATCAAAACGATATTTTCTGCTAGCCCGTTGGGAGTTCTGCTGTACATTGCAGAGCAGGTACGAAATCAAATACTGATCTTCTTTGAGCACACATGGCTTATCCAGATGGTGCTTGAATGTGTCGAATATAAAAAGCCGTTAAGCTCGGCAGTTACACCTATCGTCGCCGTGTTGATACTGATTCTTGTATCAAGCTGGCTTGGTGCTGTTGTAACTCAGCGCATACTGCCCAAGGTCAAGCTCCGTGCGCAGACAAAGATGAAAAATATGATATTTGAAAAGGCAAAGGATGTAGATCTTAATCAGTTTGACGATCCTGAATACTACAACGATTTTGTAATGACCGCCGAAAAGACCGGCGACCTTATCGACCGTGCTTTCAGAATACTTGATGTTGTTGTCACAAGTGTTACAGTCATCCTTACCACAGGCGTATATTTTGTAATTCAGAATGTATGGGCTTTTTTGCTTATACTCATAACAAGCATTCTGCATATGACGCTGGCATTGCGCCGCAGCAAATATTATTACAGCAAATTCGTTACATCACGCAAATATTACCGCCGAAGCGACTATATCAAGCGTCTGTTCTATCTGCAGGATTACGCAAAGGAGTTGCGCCTTAATGCTGATATCAAGGATAAAGCTATGCGTGATTATGACGAGTCGTTTGATGGGCTTGTGGATAATCTTAAATATCACGATAAAAAGATATCAACAGTCGGTGCGCTCGGTCAGATTATTCAGACGGTACTGCTTGATATGGTGCTTGTACTTCTGCTTGTATATCAGGCAAGTGAGCTTGGCACCATAAGCTACGCAATGGTAGTAGTGCTAATCAACTCCGCATACAGGCTTCGCCGTTCCTTTGCAAGTATAGTATTGAATATTGCAAATTCAGCCGAAAACTGTATGTATGTTGACAAGGTAAAGGAATTCCTTGCACGAAAACCAAAGATAGTATCAGAGGAAAGGCTTGATGTAAGGCGTGAGCCGTGTTCGCTGGAGCTTAAAAATGTATCCTTCCGATACAACGATACCGACGGTGATGTAATACACAATATTTCCTTCAGGCTGAAGCCAAAGGAAAAGATAGCTATCGTCGGATACAACGGCGCAGGAAAAACAACACTTATAAAGCTGATAATGCGTCTTTACGATACTACCGAAGGTGCTATTTATATGGACGGTACTGATATAACGA
>JAXJVX010000258.1:0-3971 GCA_036308305.1 Acutalibacteraceae bacterium
AATTCTTCATAGAAATAATCACAGCCATACAAAATATCCATGTGATCGCACTTTACCACATCTGCCAGTGAATCATTCGTAATATGAAGAATACCGCGGAAAGTACCTGCAAGCTTCCCGTCTTCCTCCAGGCTGCGAAGAGCCTTACAGAATGATGACATCACGCTCCGAATACCGCTTGCTGCTGCGTCAGGACAATGCAGATGAGCGGCTTATGCCAATTGGAAGAGAAATCGGTCTAATCGGAGACGATGATTGGCAGGCATATCTCGATCGTCAACAGAAAAAGCACGATGAGATCGCCCGTGCTGAAAAGACAGTATTCCCTCCGTCAGATAAGCTGAATGAGATTTTAGAACAGAATGGCACAGCTACAGTATCAACAGGTGTACGACTTGCAGAGCTTTTGCGCCGTCCTCAGCTTTCCTATGAAAAGCTCAAGGAGATAGATACAGATCGTCCTGAACTGCCCGTTGCAATACTTGAAACGGTTCAAACAGAATTAAAATATGAGGGCTACATCCGTCGACAGAGTGCCGCTGTAAATGAAGCAAAGCGGCTTGAAAAGAAAGTTATACCCGACGATATCAACTATCTCGAAATATCAGGGCTTCGACTTGAAGCAAGAGAAAAGCTTAATAAAATACGCCCGTTAAATATCGGGCAGGCATCAAGAATTTCCGGCGTATCCCCTGCGGATATCTCGGTTTTGCTGATCTACCTTGCAAAATAAAGGGAGGTACTGTAATGGATAACAACTCACAGAAATACACAGAAAGTCTTGCACAGCTTAAAAAGCATCTTTATGCACGAGAATTGCAGCGTCAGAAATGGGCAAATGAAAATTGGTCCCATCCCGGCGGAAATATCTTTAAGACCTCAAGGATCGCAATACCTATACTCTCTGCAGTTGCATTATTTATATGTGCAATATACGCTATTTTACGCTATCAGATGCTGTTTTACAGTGAATTTCTTAAAGCACTCGGCTCAACCACTACATATACCGTTGAGCCGGTCAGCATTAATATAAGCGTTGCAGCTACTGCAATATTCGGCATAATGCTGCTCATCGGTGTTGTTATGATAATACGCAATAAAATGCTCTTTGGAACACGGCTTTCTCTTATCTCATCCGTTGTTCTTCTGCTCAACCTTATTGTCAACATCAATATTGGGTTGCCTGATAATTCACTTTTTGACGAAGCACCGGTGTTCAGCTACTTCCAGATAATGATAACCGGCATTATTATACTCGGAATTATCGTTTTGTTGTCCGGCAGTGTAGTCGGTATATACATAAATGAACGCCGTGAGCTGAACCGTTCGGCAGAGCATATACTTTCCAAAATCGCAGCCGGCAGCAATGATATGCTCACTTCAGATGATTATGCAGAAAAAATCAATGAGTTTATAGCAAAAGACATTGAAAAAGAAAACGAGGATCGTGAATATCAGAAAAAGAAAAAGCGCCAAAAGTAAATAATGCTTGCTTTTTCATATAAGCAATGGTAAAATGTTAAAGTATTTAATTTGAAGGGAAGTAAAATCAATGAAAAATACCGAAAAAACGCTTGATAAAATCGTAGCGCTGTGTAAAGGCAGAGGATATGTATTCCCCGGCTCTGAAATATACGGCGGTCTTTCAAACACTTGGGACTACGGCCCGCTCGGCGTTGAATTTAAGAACAATGTTAAAAAAGCATGGTGGAAACGCTTTATTCAGGAAAATCCCTACAATGTAGGTCTTGATGCAGCTATTCTTATGAATCCGCAGGTATGGGTCGCTTCAGGTCATGTAGGTGGCTTCTCCGATCCGTTGATGGACTGTAAAGAATGTAAAACCCGTCACAGAGCAGATAAACTCATTGAAGACACAGGCGTAAATCCAGCCGGCTGGTCGGATCAGCAAATGCTTGATTATATCAATGAAAACAACATCGTTTGCCCTGAATGCGGTAAATGTAATTTTACTGATATACGTAAGTTTAATCTTATGTTCAAGACATTTCAGGGTGTTACAGAGGACTCAAAAAATGAGATATTCCTCCGTCCTGAAACTGCACAGGGTATTTTCGTAAACTTTGCAAATGTTCAGCGTACTACCCGTAAAAAGGTACCGTTCGGCATCGGTCAGATAGGTAAGTCGTTCCGTAACGAGATCACTCCAGGTAACTTTACCTTCCGTACCCGTGAGTTTGAGCAGATGGAGCTTGAATTTTTCTGCAAACCCGGTACTGATCTTGAGTGGTTCAAATATTGGAAGGATTACTGTGAGAAATTCCTTCTTGATCTCGGTCTTAAGGCTGAAAACCTCAAGCTCCGTGACCACGAAAAAGAGGAACTTTCGCACTACTCAAATGCTACAACAGATATTGAATATCTCTTCCCGTTTGGTTGGGGTGAGCTTTGGGGTATTGCTGACAGAACCGATTTTGATTTGACACAGCATATCAACACATCAGGTAAATCACTTGAATACTTTGATCCCACTACAAACGAAAAATACATCCCCTATGTTATTGAGCCTTCTCTCGGTGCTGACCGTGTTGCTCTTGCATTCCTTTGTGAGGCTTACGATGAGGAGACAGATGAAAAAGGCGAAGTAAGAGTTGTGATGCGTTTGCACCCGGCACTTGCGCCGATAAAAGCTGCTATTCTCCCACTTTCTAAGAAGCTTTCGGATAAAGCTCTTGAGATATATGAGAGCCTTGCAAAGAAATTCAACGTTGATTATGATGATGCAGGCTCTATCGGTAAGCGTTACCGCCGTCAGGATGAAGCAGGCACACCGCTTTGCATCACCTATGACTTTGAGTCAGAAGAAACAGGTAAGGTAACAGTGCGTGATCGTGATACAATGGAGCAGGAGCTTGTTGATATCGACAAGCTGGAAGAGTATATTGCGAAGAAGCTCGAATTCTAATATATGCTTTAAAGCAGATTTTATCCGACAAGGTGAAATCTGCTTTTTATTTTGAATTTTTTTCATAATCTATCTTGCAAGATATCCTAAAATTTGATATACTATTTAAGTGTTTTATTATTTATAAGAGGAAGTACGAAAATGGATAAACTAGGCTTTGATAATGAAAAATATATAAGTCTGCAATCCCAGAATATCAGAGACAGGATCGCCATGTTCGGCGGCAAGCTTTATATGGAATTCGGCGGCAAGCTTTTTGATGATTTTCACGCATCAAGAGTTCTGCCCGGCTTTGCTCCCGACTCAAAGGTAAAAATGCTGCTCAATCTTAAGGATGACGCAGAGATAGTTATCGTTATCAATGCCGACGCTATTGAGAAAAATAAGCGCAGAGGCGACCTCGGCATCACATACGATCTTGATACCCTGCGTCTTATTGACGCTTTCCGCGGCATCGGTCTTTATGTCGGCAGCGTTGTTATTACACGCTATACCGAGCAACCGCTTGCAGTTGCTTTTGAGCGCCGTCTTCAGAGTCTGGGCATCAAGGTCTACCGTCATTACACTATTCCCGACTACCCCTCAAACATTCCCCTTATCGTTAGTGACGACGGCTTTGGTAAAAACCAATATATTGAAACCGAGCGCCGTCTTGTAGTCGTTACCGCTCCCGGTCCGGGCAGCGGAAAGATGGCCGTTTGCCTTTCACAGCTATACCATGAGAACAAGCGTGGAATCAAGGCAGGTTACGCTAAATTTGAGACCTTCCCCATCTGGAATATACCGCTTAAACATCCTGTAAACATTGCTTACGAAGCGGCAACCGCTGATCTTAACGATGTAAATATGATAGATCCGTTCCACCTTGAAGCATACGGTAAAACGACAGTTAACTACAATCGTGACATCGAGATATTCCCTGTGCTGAACGCTATGATGGAACGCATTATGGGCGAGTCACCATATAAGAGCCCAACCGATATGGGCGTTAATATGGCAGGCTGTGCTATATGCGATGATGAGATATGCTGTGCTGCTGCAAAAC
>JAXJVX010000259.1:0-5697 GCA_036308305.1 Acutalibacteraceae bacterium
ATATCGCCCGAGCAAACGGGGAGAACAGAATCGCTTCTGCCGATTGCGGCAAAATCAAAATAGTCCTTCGCCGCGGTAAGCACCGGAGCGGGAATTACTTCATAGTTCGTGCCGAATACAATTTCAAGGTAGGGAAGGGGAGCTAAAAGCTCTTCAGAAGAAAGGCGAAAGATTAAGCGGTCCCGATCTTATGGATAACCAATTGGACATGGAAGGCATGAGGATCAGAATGGAATCAAGTCGTTCCGCTTTCTATTATTGTCGTTTACTATAAAAAGAACGCTCCTGCAAAAAACTTACGGGAACGTTCTTTTATATAGGGGGAGCATATAGGTGGAATAAATATTATTATCGGGAGGCTGAAACGGTTTTCAGACTGATACTGTTATTTTTCAATAAATTTGAGGATATCGTCATAAACCAGTACCTTAAATCTTTCATGCAGGATATCATGGCGCATACCGGGATAAAGCTTACAGCGCACATCCTTATATCCGATAATACTCAATGTACGCAAGGCTTCGACATACTTTCCCTTTGATAATGCACAGGGATCATCCTCTCCTGAAAAGAAGCGTATCGGCATATCGGGATTCTGAGGAACATAATCTCCGGAATAGGTGAGCATAGCCATTTTTATCATTTCCTCATATCCGCTTATCGTGAATAAAAATCTGCACATAGGATCATTATTATGCTCTATTACAGCCTCACGCTCGGAATTTGTCCATGCGTTATGCAAATGCTCATTCCAGAATTTCAGTTCATAGGACACACCCATTATCAGCAGCTTTGCCAATCGTGAGCGGTATTTTTTTCCCTCTATTTTACCGAGGACCTTAAGGATAAGGAGTCCCTCCTTCATCATATCCGATTTTGAAGGACAGCCGATTATTACCAGCTTATCAATATCCGCGTCATATTTTCTGATATAGCATCTTGCGGCTAAGGAACCCATGCTGTGTCCGATAAGAACGACAGGCAGTTTTTTCTGTCCGCATTTTTTCGCCGCATATTCCTTTACCTCAAGGGTTATCTCGTGGACATCCTCTATCAGAGCCTGAAAGCCTCCTTCATACATATAGCCTCTGTCATTTGCATCACGGACACTTTCACCATGCCCGCGGTGGTCGTTTGCAATGGCAATATAGCCGTTGGAGGCAAGGTATCTCATAAAAGCGGCATATCTTCCCTTATGCTCATTTTTTCCGTGGATTATCTGAACGATACCCTTGATATCCTCAGACGCTTCCGGTTCTATTCTGAGAACTGCAAGCGGCAGTCCGTCTGTACCGGAAATATGCTGATAAGCTGTTTCAATAATATTTATAGTTTTATTCATGTATTCGGTTCATCCATCAACACTTCGTGACGTATTATTTTCTTGGAAGAATTCTTAAGGAAAGGATTCTCCCTGATTACAAGTCTTGAAAGCTGCTTATAGGTCGGCTGCTTCTTATTGTAATCATCAAGAATTTTTTGCAGAGCATCCTTAACTTCATCAGGCGTCATATTTTCAATTGCCTGCGGTTCCGGATAAATTCGCGCTGTGAGCAGATTATCCTCACCCGTTACTATTATCTCGCTGATAAGGTCATTAAGAGCAAGCTTTGTCTCAATTTCCTCAGGAGAAATATTTTCGCCGTTTGAAAGTATAATAAGATTCTTAACTCTGCCGTTTATAAACAGATAGCCGTCTTCATCAAGATAGCCCTTATCGCCTGTATGGAGCCAGCCGTCCTTAAGCGTTTCCTCGGTCTCCTTTTCCATTTTGTAGTAGCCCTTCATAACGCTTGTACCGCGGACGAGTATCTCTCCGTTTTCAAATTTTATCTCAACATTGGGAAGAGGCTTGCCGATAGAACCGGGCTTGCCTTCACCTATCTTATTTGAGCTTATTACAGGCGAACATTCCGACATACCGTAGCCTTCATAGACTTCTATGCCGTATTTTGCAAATTCATCAATATAATAAGGATCAAGATGCGCTCCGCCGGTAAAGATATATTTCAGATTTCCGCCGAATACCTTTTCTGCGATGACCTCGGCAGGAGCCTGTCCCTCAAGTGATTTGAGCCTTTTATAGATAGTTTCCACCATAAGAGGAACCATCAGCATAACATAAGGCTTATAAATAGCCATATTTCTTACAATATGGAAAAGCGAGTCATTTATGCAGAGAACAGCGCCCATCCAGAAGCCGTTCAGCCAGTCCATTGACAGACAGAAGGCATGGTGTACAGGAAGCACGGTCATAAATACAAGACCGGGATCGAGGTCATAAAGGATTGCTTCGATATTGCAGTAAAGATTGCTTTGTGTAAGCATAACGCCCTTACTCTTGCCGGTAGTACCGGAGGTATAGACGATCATGGAAATATCGTCCTCTGACGGCTCCTCAGGCTCGGAGGCATCTGCTCCGCAGGCAATAAGACCTGAAAGCGTATCTGTTCCGTCAACGGCATCTCCCGAAAGCATCCATATTTTTCTGACAGCAGGGCAATTAGTCCTGATCGGCTCTGCAAGAGATACAAATTTCGGATCAAGGAAAACACCCTCGGAATCAGAACGGTTTATAAGGTCGATAAGATCAGCGGCAGGCAGAGCAGCGTCAAGAGGAACAGCAGTATTATTGCTTGTTACAATGCTCATATATGCTGTGATCCATTCAACTGAGCTTGTTCCTACAAGGGCAATATGCTTATGCGAAAAGCCGAGGGCGTTAAAGCCCTTTCTGATACCCGTTACATCGGCGCCAAGCTCGGCATAGCTTCTTTCGAGAACATCCTTCTTTGCAAGCCAGCGCACAGCAGGAAGCTCAGCATATTTTTCCCCGCATCTTTTCCACATCGTATAGATAGTTTTTTTCATAATGCTCACCAGTATATTATTCCATGTATTCCTTCAATAATTCCATTGCGCTTTCAACTGTTGTAATACCCGTAAGCTTCTGCTCATCCTCGCCGAAATTGAATTCTACATCAAATTCATCCTCAAGGTCGCCGAGGAATGTCATAAGATCAAGAGAACTGAGTCCGAGATCATCACGGAAGCTCATATCGTTTGTAATATCCTCTGCTTTAACGGAACAATAACGTGCTGCGATCTCCTTAAACTGCTTTTCAAATTTTTCATCCATGGTAATTTTCTCCTTCCTGTGATCAGATCATATCGATTATTTCATTTATAGTTCTTCCGGGATCCTCTATGCCTCTGAAAAGAATACGCATCATATAATAATACATAAGCTCGGCATCCTTTTCAGTAAGCTCTGCTGTCTGATAATGATAAGAGAAGTTGAGCTTTCTGTCGGGCAGATGTGAAACCGTAAGATACATTTTCTTTGTTGCTGCGCCGTTAGCGAACCACTTGATATGTGTACGGAGCTTTGAGGAATTAGGATCAAGGTCGCTTGTATTCATAGGAGGCTGATAGGTCAGATAAACGCTTACATAGGTTGTATCGTCAGGTGTATTGTAGCGCTTCTTCATTTCCTCTCTGATAAGCTCAGGATCATATCCGCTGTACATATAGATACGGTTCTGATGATTCTGGATCTTTCTTGCAGCGTCAATAAAGGTAGTATCACCCGAAATAACTGTTCTGCAGGGGAAGCAAAGCACACGGCTTCCGCCTGATGTCATTTCATCCTGTGTTGAACGTCTGGAAATAAAGTTTTCTACTGTGATATCCTCCTGACCGTCATTCATCTTTGAAAGATATGTACGGATAACAAGAAGTATCAGGTTTGTCGGGGATATCTGGTTATAGAGGCAGAAATTGATAGCTCTCTGCATACTGTCTACCTCAAGCTGATAATCCTTAACTGCAACAAAAAGCTCTTTTCTTTCGATATCGGCTGCTCTGAGGTTGGGATCATTATGCTTCTTTCTTGCCTTTTCGAGCACGGACTTGCCCTGGATATCGGAATAAAGCGGTTCGCCAAGCTCATCAAGCTGTTCGTCCCAGAATTTCTTTGCTCTTGCAACACGCTTTTCATTTGAAGCCTTTTCAAGATCGGAAATAAGCACCTTTTCAAAATCTGCAAGGGGTGCGGGATATTCAGCTCCCTTTGCAAAGTGCATATACAGATTCATAATATCCGTCGCCATTACTGCAACACCAACAGAGTCATTGAGCCTGTGGTCCATATGAACAAAGAAGCCTGTATAGCGTCCCGGAAGCTTAACGATACGGAATTCGCACATGGGTATATCATCGCCGTCAAAGGTCTCATATGCCCATTTCTGCATAATATCGTCTGCCTCCTGAAGAGACATTCCTGTAAGGTCCTTTACTTCAAGGTCTTCCGGCTCATAGTCTGCAATATACTGCTGTATCTCGCCGTTTTCATCAGGCTTGGTGAAGCGAAGTCTCAGACAGGCGTATCTTTGCTTTTCAAGCTCGATACATTTTTTCAGTGTTTCGATATTGACATCGAACTGAAAAGCGGCTACGATACTCAGTCCGGATACCTGCTGTGTCTTATACTCGCGGATCCAACGGTAATGCATATTCTGTGCTGCGGTCAATGGATAAGTTTGGTTCATATACATGCCTCCTTATTTTTTCTATTAGAACATTATCCACAATTATCATACATTATTTATACAAATCTGTCAATCATTAGGCACCTTGTTTTTTAATTTTATACAACATAACGAAAATAAGCGAATATCTTATGGTATATTTTACATTTTAATATGATTGTCTAATAACATAGGGGAATGGGTGCTTTTTTCTTTCCCGGCAAATTAAAAAGGCTGCCGCACACATCATAAATGACAGTACGACAGCCTTTTATTATGCTTTAGTCAATGCAGCAGAAGTTATCAGGAAACCTTTACTTTGAAGGTCTTAACTGTAACATAATTGCTTGCATGAAGGGCTAAAGGTGGAAGCTCGCTATGTTATTATAAATGAGATGTACGACTTGTGGGAACAGCTTAAAAGAGGAATAAAGGATAACACCTTTGAAAACTAAGGAGCAAGTAATAGATCAAATCAAAAAGCTGTGTTTTGAGGTTATCGGCAGAGATATTTTCAAAAAAGAGATAAAAATAGTTGACGGACATGATCCCTCTTCATATTTTTGGATCATGCCGGTAAGAGTAATTGATTATTTCGATACAAACGCCGTGGGTGCGGTAGCAGGAATGCGACATGTGGAAATTTCAATTGAGGAAGATGATGTTGCTCAATATCTCACACCGTTTCTCTTTAAATATTTTGACGTTGAGCTCAAAGCAAATAAAAGGAGAGCCGGAAGTTATTGGATAGATGATGACGGAAATGAGAGAACGTCTTTTGAATGGTATTTGACACATAATTTTTATACTTATGATTCCATGATGCATATCATAAGAGATATCAACGATACGATCGAAGCGCTGCTATCCGGAAATAATAATGAATATACCGCCGTACTGAAAGAAAAAAGAGGAACAGAAACAAATAAATTGCTGTATGCAAAGAATCTCAGCGATGAACAGATTGATGAATACAACGCCAACAGACCAAAAGAAGATGATACGGAGATTGATTTGATCATTGATTTTTACCGTCGTTTCGTTTATAGAATAGAATATATGATGAAAGTCGGCAAAGAAAACGGATATGACTTGATCTCCTTTATGGGACCATAATCGAATAAAATGTTTATATTTTTATCTTTTCGCAGGCAATCTTTTAAGGAGA
>JAXJVX010000260.1:0-3020 GCA_036308305.1 Acutalibacteraceae bacterium
CGTAGAATCCGAGCTTGATGATGTTGAGTCAGGTGATGTAGAATGGAAGAAGATGCTCGCTAAGTTCTACAAAGGTTTTGATAAAACACTTACTTCTGCTGAAGAAAAAATGGACGGAGAACGTGTAAAAGTTCCTGAGGAAGTCAGCGACGTTGTATGCGAGAAATGCGGCAGAAATATGGTTATTCGTTCAGGCAGATTCGGTAAGTTCCTTGCTTGTCCTGGATTCCCTGAATGTAAGAATACAAAGCCTATCGTTACCGAAACTCCCGGTCTTTGCCCGAAGTGTTCATCTAAGATACTTCTGCGCAAATCATCAAAGGGCAATAAGTACTTCGCCTGCGAAAAGGGTAAAGAGTGCGGCTTTATGACATGGGATACTCCTACTGATAAGACCTGTCCCGATTGCGGTAAAACTCTATTTAAACGCAGGGGTGGTATCACACTTTGTCTTGATGAAAAGTGTGGATATCAGAAGCAATCGACAAGAAGATCCAAAGCGAAAGAGAACAAGAGCGATGAATAAGGTCACGGTTATCGGAGCAGGACTTGCCGGCTGTGAAGCGGCATATGCACTTGCCAATGAAGGCATCAAAGTGTGTCTTTGCGAGCAAAAGCCTAATAGGCGGTCTGCTGCTCATCATACTGATCTTTTTGCAGAGCTTGTTTGCTCAAATTCCTTGAAGGCAGACAGAATATCGTCAGCAGGAGGGTTGCTTAAATCGGAAATGCGCCGTTTTGGCTCGCTTTGTCTTGAATCGGCGGATTTAAATCGTGTTCCTGCAGGCGGCGCACTTGCAGTTGAGCGATACGGCTTTGCAGAATATATAACAGAAAAGATAAAATCGCATAAAAATATCGAAATAGCTTACGGTGAGATCACACAGATACCGAAGGAAGGTACTGTTATTATCGCAAGCGGTCCGCTTACCTCTGATGCGCTGTTTGAAAGCATCAGAAGAATATGCGGAGACTCACTTTCATTTTACGATGCTGCAGCACCGATAGTTACAGCTGAAAGTCTTGATAAGGATGAGTGCTTTTCGCAGTCGCGTTATGAGCGCGGGAATGAGGATGACTATATTAACTGTCCGCTTAATAAAGAGCAGTATGAAGCATTTTATTCGCAACTTGTCAATGCTGAACGTGTTATAGTAAAAGAGTTTGAAAAAGGTGCAGTATATGAAGGCTGTATGCCTATCGAGGTGCTGGCTTCCCGCGGTGCGGATACAATGCGTTTCGGCCCGATGAAGCCTGTGGGATTGCGTGACCCGAAAACAGGTCACAGACCGTGGGCGGTTGTTCAACTGCGTAAGGAAAATAAAGAGGGCACCATGTATAACCTAGTCGGATTTCAGACAAATCTCAAATTCGGCGAGCAAAAAAGAGTATTTTCTATGATACCTGCGTTAAAAAATGCGGAATTCGTGCGCTACGGTGTTATGCACCGAAACACATTTATCAATTCACCGAAGCTGCTTGACGGTACGTTTTCCTTAAAGAGCGACCGAAGAATTCTCTTTGCAGGTCAGATAACCGGTGTTGAGGGATATATGGAATCGGCAATGTCCGGTATAGTTGCTGCCAATACCGTTATAAGACGTTTTGCAGGCAAAGAAGAAATGGTATTACCGCCTGAAACTATGATCGGTGCACTCTGCCGCTATATCAGCGATGAGTATATAACGGATTTTCAGCCAATGGGCGCTTCTTTCGGTTTGCTGCCTATGGCGGAAATTAAAATAAGAGATAAAAAAGAAAGATATGAATATCTTGCAAAACGCTCCCTTGCGGTATATGACCGACTTGGGATGAAGGAAAAGGAAGGGCGAATATGAAGATTATAGTTGATGCATTCGGTGGGGATAATGCTCCTCTTTCAAATGTTCAGGGTGCAGCAGATGCTGTTCGTGAGCTGGGTGCAGAGGTTATCCTTGTTGGTGATGAGGAAAAATTACAAAAATGTGCAAAGGATAACGGTATCGTACTTGACGGTATCGAGATAGTACACGCTCCCGATGTGATGGATATTCACGATGATCCGAATACAATACTCAAATCCAATAAAAATACATCTCTTGCAGTTGCATTCACTTTGCTTAAAGAGGGTAAGGGCGATGCTGTTGTATCAGCAGGTAGCACCGGTGCTATTCTTTTTGGTGCTACATTTATTGTAAAGAGAATGAAAGGTATCAAGCGACCGGCACTTGCAACGGTAATGCCCACTACCGGCAGACCTACCTTGTTGCTTGACTGCGGTGCAAACCTTAACTGCCGCCCTGAAGTGCTTTATCAGTTCGGTGTACTTGGTTCTGTATATATGGAAAATGTAATGGGAATCAAGAATCCGTCAGTAGGTCTTCTCAATAACGGTTCAGAGGATACAAAGGGCGGTGACGTGCTGGTTGAAACATATTCACTGCTTAAAAATTCAAAGCTCAACTTTATCGGCAATATTGAAGCAAGAGATGTGCCGACCGGTGCTTGTGATGTGCTTGTTGCGGACGGTTTTGCAGGTAATATCGTATTAAAGCTTACCGAGGGTGTTGCTTCATCCTTTATGGGTATGATAAAGGATACGTTTATGAAAAATATCATCACAAAGCTCTGTGCAGCCGTATTGAAGCCAGGACTGCGTGAATTAAAGAAAAAGACCGATTATTCGGAGATAGGCGGCGCACCGCTTCTCGGAATTTCAAAGCCCGTTATCAAGGCACACGGCAGCTCCAACGCAAAGGCTATAAAGAATGCTATTCGTCAGGCAATGAGTTTTGCATCTCTTGATACAGAGAGCCTTATCGGCGGTAAAATGGCAGATGCCGAATAAGAAAGGAAATCATTTAAGATGATTGAACTCCAGAAAAGTCTTAATTATAAATTTAAGAATGATGCGTTGCTTTCTCAAGCGCTGACTCATTCTTCATATGCGAATGAGGCGAAGGACCCTAATTCGTCAAACGAGCGTCTTGAATTTTTAGGCGATTCGGTTTTGTCTATAATCGTTTCGGATTATATATATA
>JAXJVX010000261.1:0-5371 GCA_036308305.1 Acutalibacteraceae bacterium
ACTAGGTAGAGATCTGTTCTGGGCTGATTTTATAGTTGGCGCTGCAATAGTATTGCTCCCAGCACTCATCAGTCTTGTATTACAAACAGTGATAGGTGGAATGATTGAAGGTTCAAATACAGATGTAGCCTTTACTCCGCTCGGTGTTTCCTACGGATTTATATTTAACTATCTTTTCTCATACTGTGTTGGAGTTCTTTGTTTTTCGATTTCGGGAGGAACATTACAAGCAGTTATATTGTTTGCGGTACTAAACTTTATTCCGTCGATCGTTTCATCATTCGTTGCCTTTGCGCGCTCTTGCATTCTTGGACTTTTCCCGATGGATGAGCTTGCAAACACTCTGAAGCTGTCAACGACTTACAGTATAGTAATGGACATGTTCTCTAATGATAACGGCAGTTTCAGCTATTTGCAGCTTGCATTTGCAGCTCTTGCGATCCTTGCAATATGTACTGTAATAACAGTAGTTGCATTTGTTTCTTTCTCAAAGCTTCGTGCTTCGGACAGGAGCAGCGTTAAATTCAAAAACGCTATGTCTGCAGTTTCTGTGTGTGCTATTTCATTCTACTGCGGATTTTTAGTACTGTTTTTCAAGAGAGCAGCAGTTACTTTTATGAACGCAATTATCATTATTCCATCAATGCTTATGGCTGCATTTGTTATCTACTACATTGCAAACACATTAACTCTTCACTCTTTACACATAGAAGTTAAAAGGCTTGCACCGTTCAGTGCTGTGTTCGTTTTGTTATTTGCAGTAGGTCTTGTTTATTTTACAAACGGATTTAACAGAGCCTTGTATGTTCCTGAAGTCAGTGATATCGAATCAGTTACGATAAACTATGCTGATGATAACTATCATTGGCAGGTGAACAATCAATATTATCAGAGATATACATTCGGACATCTGCTTGCAGATACTGATGTTGAAGTTCAGTTCCCTATCAAATATACAGAATATAAAGATAAGGTTTGTGTAACGAAGTTTCACAAGCGCCTTTTGGAGACCTACAAGGAACACGGATATATTGAGACCACTGTTTCTGGTGACGGTAATTTCGAGGGTAATGAAAGCGGCAGAGTTGAACTAATTTACAAGCTCAAAAATGGAAAGACAGTAAAACGCTATTATAACTACACCGGGGAAAGCAAGCATCAGTATAATCTGCAAAATTTAAGTGCATTTGACACTTCTGTTACGGTAAAGCAAAGCCGTGTTATTGAGTATATCAACAGCGAGCCCGTTGCAGGCAGAACCTTCAAGCTCTACATAGCTGCAATTCCCGATGATCTGGATTACATTACCTTTGATTTATCCGATGAACAGATGCATGGACTTGTTGATGCTATTTACAAGGATGAACAGAATATAAGCGAGAATGATGTTTTAAGCAATGCTGACGGAGATCTTGCAACTATAATGATAAGTTATGAAGATGAGTATTTTGAGGGTATTTTTAACCCATACTATAACAAGAACCGTATGGTACTAAAAACCTGTTTCACTAACACTATTGAGTATTTAAAGAATGAACTTGATTATGATGCCTCGTCTTACGGTATGACCACTTCTGAAATAAAGCAGATATTTATCGGTGACTATAATACTGTAAACCGTACCAACAGATGGATAAATTATAACGATATTTATAGTTTTGATTATGAGAGTATATATAATTATGACTACTACAACTGCGAGCGGGTATATAACACAGATGCCTTGAATAACGAACAGATCGCATCGAGCGACGGATATATATGTGACGCAAATGCAGTTGAGTATTTGAGCCAAAATTTGAAGCTCATGACTACTTCAGACTTAAGTGGCAAGCTTGTAATAATCAACAACATAATCGATACTCCCTTTAACGCATACAGTGACAGCTATTTCTCTGAATACCATATGGCATCAAGCAAACAGGTTTATTACATCAGTAACGAGGTTTATACCACTTTTATTGGTATGTGCAGTAACACTAAAACAACGGATTAACTCTTTTCAAGGAGGCTTTTAGCATGAGTGTAATTAAAAATGAAGCATTATTCAAAATCGGATACGGTCTTTATGTTGTGACTAGTAATGATGGTACAAAAGACAACGGACTTATTGTTAATACAGTTTCACAATTGACCGATTCCCCCTTACGGGTTGCAGTAACGATAAACAAGCAAAACTATTCGCATGATATTATCCTTAGTACCAAAAAGATGAATGTAAACTGTCTTGATGTCAGCACGCCTTTTTCTGTGTTTGAATGCTTTGGATTCAGAAGTGGCAAGGATAGTGATAAATTCAAGGGTATTGATTTTTGGCGCAGCGAAAACGGTCTTGCTGTGTTAAAGGACAATATCAATGCTTATATTTCACTTGAAGTTGAACAATATGTAGACCTTGGTACGCATGGTATGTTTATCTGTACGGTAACCGAATGCAATACACTTTCTGATGCATATTCTATCACCTATGCTTATTATCAGAAAAACGTTAAGCCTGCGCCTAAGGCTGTTAAAGGCTATGTATGTAAGATATGCGGATATGTTTATGAAGGCGAAGATCTGCCCGATGACTTCATCTGTCCGTTGTGCAAGCATGGTGCAGCTGATTTTGAGCCGATAAAATAGTTTTATTTTTAAAAAAATCACTTGACACCAAAACTTGCATATGATAAACTATAATAAATTAATATTATAAACCGTTGAAGCGGAGATAAAGATGTTGATGCTCCCACAGAGAGTCCGTGTTGCTGAGAGTCGGACGGAAAACAATTCATCAAATGGACCGCTGAGGGTGCAGTCAAAAAAGCTGTTTGCTTTGAGTATTCTGCAACGTGTTGGCATACGTTAGTTGTCGGGGATATGTTGGTATCCTGCTAAAGTGTACGGTCGTACCGTAAATCAAGGTGGCACCGCGGATAAGTGTTTATTCGTCCTTGACAGAATAGATTATTCTGTCAAGGACTTTTTATTTTTTGGAGGATACTATGGAAAATTACAGTATGCTATTACCGAATTACAGTATCGGCAAAACTGTGTATGACAAAATCGGGCAGTATTGCATAAGATACGGCAGTTCTGCTGTGATTATAGGCGGCAAAACTGCTTTGGAAAAAGCAGAATACATTATTAAAAAACATATGTGCGATGCGAAAATCACCGTTACAGATACACTTTGGTACGGCGGTGAAGCAAGCTATGAGAATGTTGATATATTAATGCAAACCGACGCTGTAAAATCTGCAGATATGATCTTTGCTGTCGGTGGGGGTAAGGCAATCGACACCTGCAAGTGTCTTGCAGATAAGCTAAACAAGCCTATTTTCACCTTCCCTACCATAAGTTCAAACTGCGCTGCTATCACCAGTGTTTCAATCATGTACCGCCCCGACGGATCTTTTATTGAACCATACTTCTTTTTACGTCCTCCGGTACATTGCTTTATCAATACGGAAATAATGGTTGAAGCACCGTACAAGTATCTGTTTGCCGGTCTTGGTGACACAATGGCAAAATTCTACGAATGTACAATTTCGGCACGCGGCGACCATCTTGAGCATTATACTGAGATCGGTGTAGCTATGAGCAGTATGTGTGCTGAACCGATAATACGCAATGGTGAAGAAGCGATAAAAAGCAATAAGAATAAAATGCTTTCATACGCTTTTGAGCAGGCTGTACTCGGTGTTGTTGCATCAACAGGTCTTGTGTCTATATTTCTCACCCGTGACCACACACCTGATTACAACAGCGGACTCGCCCACGCTATATTCTATTCACTGACAGAAATACCCGGTCTTGAAGAAAAGCATCTGCACGGTGAAATAGTTGCTTTGGGCCTGCTTATCTGCCTTATTGTTGATGAGCAGTATGATGAATATATCCGATTGCGTGAATTTTATAAAAAAGTAGAGCTTCCGACTATTCCGGAGGATATCGATATTTCAAAGGAACAGTTTTGCTCACTTATAAACAATATGTGCGATATGTCTGACATACGCCATTATCCGTACAAAGTAACACCGCAAATGATTTCTGATGCGGTAGAAATTTTATATGATAGATAAAAGGAGATTTTATTATGAAAGCAACATTAATTAAAATTTTGAGTTTTGTTATTATGTTAACTATGATGTTAGGTCTTTGCTCATGCGCAAGCAACAGTACTGTTGACAAAGTATATGTTGTACAGATGGTCGAAAACGGCGCATTTGATCAAATGCGTGAAGGCTTTATAAAACAGCTTCGTGATAACGGATACAGTGAGGAAAAACTTGAGATAGTATATAAATGTGCTCAGGGCGATGCTACCAATATGAACACTATCGTTCAGGAGGCCCTATCTGAAAATCCGATAGCTGTCGCAACGGTAGGCACTCCGGCAACACAAGCATTTGTGGCAGCCGGCTCCGACGTTCCTACATTCTTTATTTCTGTCGGTGATCCCGTGGGTGCAGGCGTTATAAGTGATATGTCAGCCGCTCCTGATAAGAACGCAACAGGTACTTCAAATGCAGTGCCTGTAAATGAAATATTTGACCTTGCCGACAAGCTTACACCCGATATTAAAACCTATGGTATTCTTTATACAACAGGTGAAGCTAACTCAGTTTATACAGCAACAAATGCAAAAGAATACCTTGAAGGTAAAGGTATTAAAGTTATCGAGCAAACAGTTACATCAGCCGGTGAAGTTCAGCAGGCAGCAATCTCACTTTGTCAAAAAGTAGATGCAATTTTTGTTCCTAATGATAGTATCATCCAGAGTGCAATGCCGCTTGTAGCACAGGCGTCAAGAGATGCAAAGGTGCCCGTTTACGGTTCCAGCGCAGTTATGGTCGACTCCGGTGCATTTGCTACTATTGCGATCAGTGATACAAAGATAGGCGCAATAACAGCTGATAAATTGATTGAATATCTTAATGGCACCGCAATAACTAATATAAATGCACAAATTGTTGATGCAGATGATATCGTGATTAATTCACAAACGGCAACTGCAATCGGTGTTTCCGTGAGCGATGATATGAAAAATTCAGCAAGATTTGTGACAGATACTAACCAATAATAAGTGGAGTAGATTATGACTATTGTTTTAGGAACTCTGCAGCTTGGAATACTTTATGGGCTGCTTGCTATAGGCATTTACATTTCATTCAGGATACTTAACACACCAGATCTTACTGCTGAAGGCTCATTCACCTTTGGCCTTTCGGTATCAGCAGTTGTAGCTTCGGCAGGACATCCTTATCTTGCTTTGGTGCTCGGTATGCTTGCAGGTGCACTCGCCGGTGCTGTTACAGGTATTTTGCAAACAAAATGTAAAATCCACCCTGTACTTGCCGGTATCCTTACCATGAGTGCTTTGTATTCA
>JAXJVX010000262.1:0-4791 GCA_036308305.1 Acutalibacteraceae bacterium
AGCTTTTAATCGCTGCAACTCATCAGTATTCTTATTCAAATGGTTCAGTTTTTCATCAACATTACTACAACCGACACAGGAAAGAATACGTTTAAGTGAGTTATCTATCTCGTTTCGTTTCGAGATTATTTCTTTGAGATTATCCTTGTATTGGTTTACTGTGAACACTACTTCTTTATTTACCAATGCGATCTCTAATTGTGGTTGCTGTGCTTTCTGCAAAGAAATGGTCTTATTGGGAGAATAGTGTGCAATTATTTCATTAACTTTTTGTGTCACTTCACTTATTCTTTGGTTTTCTTTTTCCTCTTGCCGTCTTTCTGAGCTTTTTATGCAGGCAGAAATGATATATCCAACAAGTGCAATATCGGCAATGATTGCAACTATAACCATAATTATTGCAATCGAATTACCTTCAAGGTCGCCGCCCGAACCAAGATCACCACCAAACAAAAAGATGTTACCCGCAAAAAACGAAAAGACCAATATGGCGGTTAGGCAACCTGAACCATTACTTTTGTTGTTCACACTATACCTCCACTTCTTCGAGATTATAAATGCCAAGGAATACTTAAGACTTCTTCTGTTTTTGTAACAGTTGAACTTGGTCTCGTTCCTTCTTTATCTCTGAAACAATTATTGAAATGTTACTTACTCTTGGATCATTTTCAATGGCAGAAATATCTTCACCACAATAATCCAACATACTAATTAAATGCGTAATTACGGTTTTTGTTTTAATGGACTGTTCCAACTTCCGTATCTCAGCATTTCTATCGCTTATCTGATTGTCTATACTTTTGTTGTATTCAATGCGCTTATTTTCTTGGCTTGCCTGCCGTTTTCCATTCAACCACATTCCTATGAGATAAAATGCAGGAAGGCTTAAAGCAGGAGCGACAACCCACAGACCAATATTTTCATCGAACATATAATGATCTGTATCCATTGCTGCGAGGAACAAAACCGTACAGATAACTGTTGCAATAAAAGATGGCACCATTCGTTCATACCATTTTTTATCTTTTCCTTTCGACAACGCTATTGTTCCTATGCAGGTAACAAGCCAAATGGCAAATGCTACCGCTACATACCAAGGCATCCATTGCAAATAGAGCAGAATAAGTATTGGGCAAGCTAAGCAAATAAAACCTATTGCAATTATAAAGATCCATTCCATAGTCCCGTTACCTCGTTATGCATTAAGACTATGACGCCAAGCATCCAATTCCTTTCTTTTTCCGAGTGCAATAAGCCAAGCTTCGAGCTGAACATCTAAAGTATCATCATAACCTATTAAAGAATGACAGAAATCCTCAAATTCTTCATAAGAAGAATCAAGTAGTCCTTTCATATGTGCAGTCAGCTCGGATACATTCTTCAGGCGTTTTTCACCAATAGCAAAGAGCTTTTGTCCGGAAAGCAAATATGCCATAGTATAGTAGTTCATCAATGTATCACGCTTGCTTTTGCTTCCTACGTTATGAGAGGTTTCGAGTGCCGCCGAAGCCGTCGCCAAATTGTCATTTTTAGACTTAACTTTAGACAGATAATTAGTGAGAAGCTTGTTACCCAAAATTCCATCCCAATATGAGTAATTAGATTTATCATTTCTCCAAAGTCTTTCAAGCATATCTCTACCTAATGCAGGAAGTGACTCATAAATCTGTCCCATCCAATAGAAACCATTAAGTTCCGGATAAATCTTATAGAGAAGATCCCAAAAGATAATATCGTCTTTTCCTGCGGTGCGAGTTGCTTCTTCTTCGGCATCCATACAATAACCTGCGATTTCAGGATTGAAATTTTTGAAGAAAGCAGAAAGCAAGCCACGATAAAGTTGCTTCTTTCCATCGTTCCAATTACTTGCAAGTGCAGTAATTAAAGAAGGAATATCCTTATACGCTTGACCTAAGAATGTGTAAGGCGGAATTGCTTTTTCTGCGCCGAAACCTGTACCCTCGCCGGGAATAACTTGCTTTTTGCCCTTGCACCAATTATCGACTTCTGTATAAGTCCATCTTCTGTTAGGGTTATTCTTCTTATTACGGTTCGTAATATCAAAATATGTAACGGCAGAAATCAGGTCTTGCAGTTCTTGTGGCATATCTTTAGGGAACGGGATACGTTGCACCGCAGTGAATTGAGCAATTTCTTCTGCGTTCATATTTTTATAAGGGGTATATCCACAATAGAGTTCATAAAGCGTAATACCAAAAGAGTAATAATCTGATTCTTCCAAAAACAGATTTCTAAATGTTTCAGGGGCAGAGTATTCCGGTGTCATACCCGTCTTAGTAACTAATACAGTATTTCCTTGCTCTACAACTGAGCTGATACCGAAGTCAATAATCGCCACACTCTTGTTGTCGTCTAACAACATAATATTTGAAGGCTTTAAGTCTTTATGAATTATGTCGTTTTGGTGCAGTACCCTGAGAGCTTCATTGATGCAAGGAATAATTGTCTTTTTCAATTCGTCCATTGAAAACTGACGTCCCTGAAGGCTGCCGTTTTTGTAGTAAGGTAATACTTCAAACGGCAAATTGTTATGCGTTCCTGTATCGAACAAAGAAGCAACGTAAGGAGAACTAATTGACTTTAAGACGGTAATTACTTCAGGCTTTACTGCTCTTTGACGGCGATATACTTTTGCTACATATTCTTTGCCATCATATTTACATACATAAAGATCGGCTTCGCCCGTAGATACACTTAAAGGTTCAACAATTTCATATTTGCCTGCAAGAAGTGTTCCTGCTACCAATTTGGTTGATGATGCAACAAGATTAGGGTTGATCGCAGTTGCCTGACCAACCTCTGAATTGATTACAGTTGCATTGATATTAGGGTTAATCTCTGTTTTGTTACTCATAGTTAATCTCCTATCAACTGTGCTTTTCCATCAATAATGCGGATTCGTTGGTTATCAACTAACCACTTGATGGCTGCATCAGTTTTCACTTTGATTTTTGGTCCTTTACGCTCAAATCCAAATGCACGTGCGCATTCACTTGCTAAATCTTCTTCTGTTATTCCAAATGATCTCTCAATAATCTTCATCATTGCCATTGCTACTTCTTCTGTATGAATGTATTCAATGGGGCGAGGTGTTTCAAATTCCTTTGGAATACGAACAACAATCGGAGTTATTGGAAGAAGTCTGACAAAACGCTCATCGTCTACAACCACTCGACCATTGAGCTTTTGAGCAATCACTTGGTCGATAGTTCTCTTAACGGGATCAGTAGCTTTTCCGGTTGTAAAGGAAGGTCCCATTCGTTTATAAAGCATTTCCAAATGAATAGGCTGCTCAATGCTTACAATATGGTAAATGTTTTCACCAATGCGAGTGAAGTTATCCCTCGAACCGGAGTGATTGGTTTCCCACCAATTCGCTTCTTTATAGTAAGCAAATCCGTATGGGTTGTTAGATGCTACTTTTTGCGTGACTTTGTTCGACTCTGTGGCAATAGTTTCCAAAGAAACGTCATTTTCATCAGAGTTACTTTGCTTCATTGAATGAATCACGTTACCGTTTTTATCGTAAACAGAATGCAAGAAATCAAGAAGTGCTTGTCCTTCTGCTTTAGGATTTCTACTCCATTCTGTTGACCAAACACGATACAGATTCCAACCCATATTTTGTAAGACGCTTCTTCTTAAGTGATCTCTGTCACGAGCAGTTTTAGCGTGAATATAAGAGAGTCCATCGCATTCAATGCCTGCGATAAATTCGCCTTCTGCTTTCGGGTTTTTAACCGCAATGTCAATCTTATAATCAGAGCATCCTACTTGTCTTTCAATCAAGTAACCGTGTTCCTCAAGGAACTGAGCTATTACTTCGCAAAAATCATCCTCAGATTCAAACGCTTCAGCTCTTTCGATAGGTCTTAATGCAGAAGCACCTTTTCTTGCATATTCGATGTAAGAACGTAGCATACGAGCGCCCTCAGATTTCGCTCTGTTAATATCAATGTCAGAAGGAAGAATTGATCCGACTAATTTGATATTACATTTGGCTCTCGTGATAGCAACATTCAGACGTCTTTCACCACCATTATGACCAACCGGACCGAAGTTCATATACATAGCTCCGTTTTTGTCTTTACCATAACAAATGCTAAAGATGATGGTATCACGTTCATCACCTTGAACATTTTCAAGGTTCTTAACAAAGAAAGGTTCATCACGGGTTTCATCGAAGAACCACTCATAGAATGGGTTTCTTTCTCTGTAATCAATAATTGCGTTTTCGATTGCACTTTGCTGACTCTCACTAAATGCAATTATTCCAAGAGAACGGTCAGGATGCTTTTCGATGTGTTCAAATACAAGTCGTACACATTCTTCAGCTTCTCTAATATTGTTCTTTTTGCCGCCTCGATCATAAACGCCATCTTCAACATAAATATACTCAACACCCATATCAGGGGCATTGTTTATGCTGTTAGGGAATGTAATCAGGTTATTCTTGTATATTTCTCTATTTGAGAAAGCAATGAGATTTTCGTGCTTACTTCTATAATGCCAAAGAAGGGTTCTATTAGGCAACACCGATGCGGATTCTTCCAAGATGGAGTCAGATATAACTTCGCTAAAATCCTCCTCATCCGAAATGTCGTAATCGCCATCAAAATTGTTTGTGGTAGAAGCAAAGAAATTAGTAGGTGGCAACTGTTTGCTATCGCCGGCAATAATCACCTGAGAACCTCTAAAGATAGCTCCGATTGCATCTTCAGGGAAGATCTGTGATGCTTCATCGAAGATAACCAAGTCAAAATGATACGC
>JAXJVX010000263.1:0-4156 GCA_036308305.1 Acutalibacteraceae bacterium
GTTGTATCTACTTTCTCAGGAACGCTGAGGTAAACTTCGATTACAACATTTGTAAGACCTGAACCATAGTAGTTCTGTGCGATAACTGCCATTGTACCCTTTGAATAGTCAACGTCTGTCATATCAAGTGTATATGTTACAGAGTTGCCACCCTTAAGCCATGAACCGCTGTCGCTGCCTGCTTTAAGCACGCCGCCAACGTTAATCTTTGTATGTGTACCGTCTGCTGAACCATCAGGCTTCAACCAAGAACCATAGCCTGTCATTGTAACTACAAGTTTGTTGCCTGCTGCTTCAATTGCTGCTTTGTCAAGCTTTGTTAAATCATACTGAATCTGATACTGCTGTGCTCTTGTTGCTGCAGGGAATGTGATCTTTACTGATCCCTTCTCTGTTACAACAAATGTTGAGTTTGCTGTCTGATCAGCGTATGCTGATTCAACCTTAAGCGGCTTTTTGTCGTTATAAAGGTTGAGGTTTCTGTCAAATGAAGGCTCTGTTGCAGTTGTTGCAGCCTCAGTTGTTGCAGCCTCAGTTGTTGCAGCCTCAGTTGTTGTAGCCTCAGTTGTTGCAGCCTCAGTTGTTGTGGTTGTGTCTGTATCCTCTTTCTCAACATAAAGCATAAAGGTTACATCTGTACCGAGCATTACATTCTGATAGTTCTCGATCATGAGCTGAACAAAATTATTCTTTGTCCAGTCAACACTTGACATATCAACTTCAGCGGTATATGTTTTGCCAACTGCATACTTAGTATCGCCTGTACTAAAGTTACCGCCCAGATTTACTGATTTGAATGAAGCAACATTTGTGCTTGCATGATCAGTAGAGTAGTTTGTGTTTGTCCAGCACTCATCAAGAGTAAAGTCTACCTTCATCTTGTTGCCTGCTGCAATGATAGCATCCTTATCAAGATGATCTGTATAGAACTGGATCTGATTCTGTGTTGATCTTACATCATCAGGGAACTGAATAGAAATACTGCCGTCTGCATTATTTGTAATTGTAGATTTTGATGTGCAATCAGCACTGCGAGCTTCGAGCTTATAGATGGTATTATCAAATACGCTTACCTTCTTAGTTGTTGAAGCTGTAGTTGGTGCTGTTGTAGTTGTCGGTGCTTCTACTTCTTCGCCGTAATACTCTACATTATCGATAAGAAGTGCTGAATAGCCCTCAGTCTCAACCCAGCCAGCAAGCTTTGTAAAGTTCGGGATATCAGCAGCTGTTACGGTTTTTGTTGAACCGTCAGCAAGACTTGTAAGTGTCTGACCAACAAAGCTGAAATATGCAGCATTTGTTGTGTAAGCAGCCTTGTCAAGAATATGATAATATGTTACGCCACCAATAACAGCACCGAAATAAATATTTTCAGTAGTGTATGTTGTAGGCTTCTTGTGAAGATTCACTCTGAGGTCAGTTGCCTTTTCCAACTGTGCTGGAACAAGATCAATTGTTGCAGGTGCTTCGCCTGTTGAAGGTGCACTTGAAGATATATTGGCTTTTGAGTTGTAGAACCAAACTGCCTTCTTGCTGCCTTCAATGAAGGTAAAGTCTGTTGCCGTGCCTGTATATTGATCAATTTCACGAACACCAATAGTTGTTTTCTGGTCTTTAGCTGTTGTTGCGGTTGTGGTTACGATATCGCCATGTGAGCCCTCGTTCTCCCAATCGAACATCACATTCCAACCAATGCTTGCAGTTTCTGCTGAAGTCATCATCTGAGCAACCGGCATTGCTACAAGAAGCATGGCTAAAGCGCAAACTACACACAAAATTCTTTTTGTGAGTTTCATAATTTTTTCTCCTTTTTTAAAAATATTTTGGGTAAATTCATTATATCGTTAATTTGCACACAATTCCATTGTAAAAGATGAAAATATTTGTTGCAAAAAATAACTGAATGTGTTTAGTGCATAAAAAAGATACCTATAGTCTCGCCTTCCTCAAAGAGGATGACGCCATAGGTATCTCACAAATTAGATCTTATTTAGTTCTGTGCAAATGTCTTCTCCAGGTGCTTGGCATAAGCAGTATCAGCATTGGGAAAAGCTCAAGTCTGCCAAACAGCATATCGAAAGTCAACACAATTTTCGACATTGGTGAAAAGATAGAGAAGTTCCCTGAAGGGCCTATATCACCAAGTCCCGGACCTATATTGTTTACTGTAGCAATGACAGAGGTGATGGTTGTTGAAGTGTCGTGATTATCAAGCGAAATGAGCAATATTGATATCACAATTATAGATATATATACAATAAGATAAACGCAAACAGCGTTTGCATTTTCCTTTTGTACCTTTTTACCATTTAACTTAATAGCCTGAACGGGTATGCGGATGCAGCGCCCTTCTTACCTCAATAACAGCGGATTTTACAAGTATAAGAACTCTAGAAACCTTAAGTCCTCCTCCGGTTGAACCTGCGCATGCTCCGGTCATCATTAGCAATATCAATATCACTTTACTGAATTCAGGCCACAAATTAAAATCTTCTGTGCAATAACCAGTAGTCGTTATAAGCGATACAACAGAAAAGGCAACATGATGCAGTGTTTTAAAAACCGAGCCCGCTCCCTTGCCGACATACAAGACATTTGCAGTAATAAGCGTTATGGCGCTTAAAATAATACCGATATAGAATTTCAATTCGCTATTTGAAAATGCCGCCTTAAACCGCTTGCGAAGGAGCAGAAAATACAACGAGAAATTAATGCCGAACAACGCCATAAATACTGTTGTAACGCCCTGTAGATACATACTGTATCCCGCAAGCGAAGTGTTTTTGATAGCAAAACCACCGGTTCCCGCAGTACCAATGGCAAGGCAAACTGCATCAAACACCGGCATTCCGCCAAATATATAAAATATAAATTGAAGCACCGTAAGTGCAAGATAAATTCCGTACAGTATAGCGCTTGATGTACGCATCTTAGGAACCATTTTTGATACAGTTGGTCCAGGGCTTTCGGCACGCAGAAGATGTATGCTCTGACCGCCCGACTGCGGCAACAATGCCAGCAGAAAAACAAGTATTCCCATACCGCCGAGCCAATGTGTAAAGCTGCGCCAGAATACCATACAGTGGCTCAAGGCCTCAACATCATTAAGGATGCTTGCACCGGTAGTCGTATAACCGGAAACCGTTTCAAACACCGCATCGAGATAATTCGGTATCTCACCCGACAATGTAAACGGTACAGCACCGACAAGCGAAAGAATTATCCAGCTTAAAGAAACAATTACAAATCCCTCTTTAGCAGATATATGATTATTATCTGTTTTTATCAGCCTTGACAATAGACCAACGCCTATTGACAAAGCAGCGGACGGTATAAAGCATAGTCCGCTTTCTTCTTTATAGATCAGCGCAACTATCATCGGCAATGTCATAAATACGCCGCCGAGAATTACAACTGTACCGAGAATTTTTAAAATCATGCGTTTATTCATGATGCTTATCCTTTGTTTTCAAGAATATCGTCAAGATCGTTAAGACCTGTGTTAGTTGTTACAACAATGACTGTGTCGCCGAGCCGTATCTCATCGTTACCTCTCGGAGTAATGATCTTCCCGCCTCTGTTGATGGTGGCTATAAGCAGGTTTTTGCGTAATGTAAGCTCACACAGCGGTATGTTACACACTTTAGACTCAACATTCACACGGAACTCAAGTGCTTCCGCCTTGCCATCAACTATTTGGTGCAGAGTTTCTACATTTGAACCTACTGAATTCTGAAGCGCGCGGACATATCTGCATACCGTTTCGGCAGCGATAAGGCACGGATAGACAACGCTGGATAACTCAAGCGATGCAACGATATCGGTAAATGAAAGACGGTTTACCTTGGTTATAACCTTTGCATCCGACTGCTTTTCGGCATATAGGCTCATAAGTATATTTTCCTCATCAACACCGGTGAGGGATACCACCGCATCGGTCTGTGTTATCCCCTCTTCAAGCAATAGCTGACGGTCAGTACCGTCACCGTGAATGATAGTAGCCTCCGGAAGTGCGTCTGCAAGCAGCTCACAGGTGGCAGGATTATTTTCTATTATCTTTACGGAAACGCCGAGATCAAGCATTATATTTGCAATATAATACGCAATCTTTCCGCCGCCGACAAGCATAAGACGACGCACGGGAGCTGCATTGATA
>JAXJVX010000264.1:0-6383 GCA_036308305.1 Acutalibacteraceae bacterium
CGGCCCGGTGGTCAAGCGGTTAAGACACCGCCCTTTCACGGCGGTAACACGAGTTCGATTCTCGTCCGGGTCACCAAAAATCGGCATTCTTCTTATGAAGAGTGCCGATTTTTTTATTTCGAATATAATAAAAGTTAAAAGAAATGTATACAGGCGATCTCGCCGCAGGTGTCGTGTGGAATGAAAACGAGGATAACAAAGCGACAAGCAACGATCAACAATGGGTTGTAATGAAGTTTAGTATCGAAAATCTTGGTCTTGGTGTATTAAAAGCGTCTGACATAATCAGTAAAAGCAGTTTTTATGATAAAAAGAGTACGGCAGGTTTGGTAGTCAAGGTTGCGGTTTTATTAGGCGACAGGAAGGAATACAGAGTTTCAAACTGCAGTATTTGCGGCAGGCGAGTCTGCTGAAGTATGGTATCTTAATACCGAAATCTGCGGGTTATCCGTATTTACGCATAAGTATTAATAGCGGTCAGTACTGCTGGTTGAATACCAAACCGGCCAGCTGCGTTTGCAGTATGGCGAAGGATTCTGGCGGCATATGGCACTATTATTATGACGGCAATATTGATACATATTATACGGGTCTTGCCAAGAGTGACTACGGTTGGTGGTATGTAACAAACGGTAAATTGGATTGGAGCTTTACAGGTATTGCAAGCAATCAGTATGGTGATTGGTATATGATTGAGGGTAAACTGCAGGGGAACTATTCAGGCAAAGTTTACTTCAACCCTTATATTTACACTATATCAGAGGGTAAAGTTATTTCCAAAGAGAAAGGCTTTGCATTTACAGTAAATCCATACGGTAAGCTGAATTAACAGATCGATCGTAACTGTTTTTTGCATTGACAAATGTTTGTCAATGTGTTATAGTAAATATGTATTCTGACATCGAAAAACTTTTGAGATGAAAGAACAGCATAAACTATTAAATATAGCTTTATAATGCGCTGTATCTTTATGTCGGGATACAGCGCTTATTTTTCGGAGGAATTAGAATGCAAACCAGAGTTGCAACAATAAGTATTATCGTTGAAAATACCGAGTCGGTCTCGGATCTGAATGAGCTTTTGCATGAGTACGGCGAGTACATCATCGGAAGAATGGGTATTCCTTATAAAAAATGCGATATAAGTATCATCAGTGTTGCGGTAGATGCACCGCTTGATATTATCAATGCGCTTTCCGGCAAGATAGGTAAGCTTTCCGGAGTAAACGCCAAAACAGCATACTCAAGTATAATTTGCGAAAATTAAGAAACGAGGTATTTATTATGTATGATCCTAAATCATTAAAAGCAGATGAATTTATTTCTCATGAGGAAATTCTTGATACTCTCAAATACGCAGAGGAAAACAAGGATAATTTAGAACTTATCAATTCTATTCTTGATAAGGCACGTCCGCAAAAGCACGGTGACAGTACTGTATGTGCAGGACTTACCCATCGTGAAGCTTCAGTACTGCTTGCTTGCGAAGATCCCGAAATACTTCAAAAGATATATGCTCTTGCTGAAGAGATAAAGCTTGCGTATTACGGTAACCGTATCGTTATATTTGCTCCGCTTTATCTTTCAAACTACTGTGTAAACGGCTGCGTGTATTGTCCGTATCATATGAAGAATAAGCACATTGCACGAAAAAAACTGACACAGGAAGAAGTAAGAAATGAGGTCATTGCTCTTCAGGATATGGGACATAAGCGTCTTGCAATCGAGGCAGGCGAGGATCCGAAAAATAATCCTATCGAGTATATTCTCGAATGTATCAAGACTATTTACTCTATTAAGCATAAAAACGGTGCCATCCGCCGTGTAAATGTAAATATCGCAGCAACCACCGTCGAGGAATACAGAATGCTCAAAGATGCCGGTATTGGTACATATATTCTCTTCCAAGAAACTTATCATAAGGAAAGCTATCTGAAGCTTCATCCCACAGGCCCGAAGCATGACTACAATTGGCATACCGAGGCAATGGACAGAGCAATGGAAGGCGGTATTGATGATGTAGGTCTCGGCGTTCTGTTCGGTCTTGAACTATATAAATATGAGTTTGCAGGCCTGCTCATGCACGCAGAGCATCTTGAAGCAGTCCATGGTGTAGGACCGCATACCATAAGTGTTCCACGCATAAAGCGTGCTGACGATATCGACCCTGATGTGTTTGATAATGGCATCAGTGATGAGATATTTGCAAAGCTATGTGCTCTTATCAGAATTGCCGTGCCTTATACAGGTATGATAATCTCCACAAGAGAAAGTCAGGCTGTGCGCGAAAAGGTGATCAAGCTTGGAGTTTCTCAGGTTTCGGGTGCATCAAGAACGTCTGTTGGCGGATATTGCGAAGAAGAGAGACCAACCGATACCGAGCAGTTCGATGTTTCTGACCAGCGTACCCTTGATGAGGTAGTAAAATGGCTTATGGAAATGGGGTATATCCCGTCCTTCTGTACTGCTTGCTACCGTGAGGGCAGAACCGGCGACAGATTTATGAGCCTTTGTAAAAACGGTCAAATACAAAATTGCTGTCATCCCAATGCGCTGATGACGCTTAAAGAGTATCTTATGGACTACGCAAGCGAGGAGACACGTGCTGTCGGTGAAGCACTAATCAATGCAGAGATCAACAATGTTCCGAAAGAAAAAGTCCGTGAGATAGCAAAGGATCACCTTGCAAAGATCGAGCAGGGGATTCGTGATTTCAGATTTTAGGTGATGAATTATGGCAGGTATAAATTCAACCCCATCAGGTGAACGTATACATATCGGCTTTTTCGGTATGCGTAATGCAGGCAAATCCAGCCTTGTAAATACAGTTACAAATCAGGAACTTGCCGTAGTGTCCGACACGAAGGGAACTACTACCGATCCCGTGTATAAAGCGATGGAACTGCTGCCGATCGGCCCGGTTATGATTATTGATACTCCGGGATATGATGATGAAGGAGCTCTCGGTGAACTCCGTATTAAAAAAACGCTTGGAATACTTAATAAGACTGACATGGCAGTACTTGTTGTTGATGCATCGGTCGGAAAAACAGATGGGGACAACGAACTTATCTCGCTGTTTAATAAGAAAAACATCCCTTATTTAATAGTATATAATAAGTGCGATCTGAATGTATGTAATGCAAAAGACGGTATCTCAGTCAGCACTAAGACTAAAAGCGGAATTGGTGAATTGATGTCGGCAATGGCATCTGCTTTAAAGGATAGTTCCAATGACCGCAGACTTATTGCAGATCTCGTGTCGCCTCTGCAGCTCGTTGTGCTGGTAGTACCAATAGATTCTTCTGCTCCGAAGGGAAGACTGATACTTCCGCAGCAGCAGACTATCCGAGATCTTCTTGAAGCAGGTGCGGTATCTGTTGTAGTTCGTGAAACTGAACTGAAATCAACGCTTGATTTACTTGGGAAAAGCGTATCACTTGTTGTTACCGACAGTCAGGCGTTCAAAAAGGTGAGCGCTGAAACACCGATTGATATTCCGCTTACATCATTTTCGATACTTATGGCACGCTACAAGGGATTTCTTGATATTGCGGTCAAGGGTGCTGCTGCTATCGATAAGTTGAAGGATGGCGACACCGTGCTTATTTCTGAAGGATGTACCCATCATCGTCAATGTGAGGATATAGGTACAGTAAAGCTGCCTAAATGGCTGCGTGAGCGTACAGGCAAGACTCTTAATATTGAGACTTCTTCCGGAAGAGAGTTTCCTGAGGATCTGTCGAAATACTCGCTTATTATTCATTGCGGAGGATGTATGCTCAATGAGCGTGAGATGCGTTTTCGTATGCAGACTGCTGCTGACAACGGAATACCGATAACCAATTACGGCACCGCTATCGCACATATGCAAGGAATTTTGAAACGAAGTATTGCAATTTTTCCTGATTTGGCAGAACAAATATAATGATAGCCCCGTTGTAAATACAGCGGGGCTATTTTTGCAATACCAAAGGTTTGTTTTTGCAATTGCATTTTAGATGTTTTAATGTTATGATATAAAAACGTATAGTTATGCCAAAAAACAAATGTTTTGGGGAGTGTTTTTATGAAAAAAGTATTGTCAGTATTATTATCATTGCTTATCATTTTTGCTACGTGCGGCGTTATTGCATATGCAACCGATAATAGTAATACAAGTTATGCTATTCTTGAGATTAAGGACAGTATCAGAACAATAGGCAGAACAGAGGAGATAACCTCCGGTATTGCCTGCGATTGGACTGCAAGCGGTATCGAATTTACCGCTAATTGTGAGGGTGATGTTGCAATCACCGTTACAGCAACCTGCACTGATGTAGGAAATAAAGGTACATATAATAAGGACTGTTACTTTACTGTTTATATTGACGGTGTGCGTCAAAGCTACCGTGTACGTGTTGTTGAGGGCACCTGCACAGTAAATGTGGCAGAAGGACTTGAAAGCGGCGAACATACTATCAAGATACTTAAGCAGAATGAGTTGTCCACCACAAAGACGGTCATCACTGCAATCTCGCTTAACGGTACTTTTGGCGAAAAGCCTGCTGAAAACGAGTATGTTTTCGAATTTGCCGGCGACAGCATCACAAGCGGTAACGGCTCACTTGATACCGATAACCAGAGTTCAAGATATTCCGACGGCACACGCACCTTTGCTTATATAACCGCTGAAAACTTCGGCGCTGAGGCTCGTGTAACCTCTGTTTCAGGCGGAAGTATTAACAGCGTTTATAGTCAGTATATTAAAAATTATCGTGCCGGTGACGCATACGACTACAGTCTTACAAAGCCTGATGTGCTCGTACTTGCGTTCGGTACTAACGACGGAGTAAAAACTGCGGATTATTGGCAGAGCGGCATAAAGCAGTTTGCTGATGCAGTTCGTGGAGGCTATAACGATTACAGTATTCCGATAGTTTTTGTTCACAACCTTATTACAAATGACGATGCTTTGCGTGTAAACCTTGTTGCTGCAGTTAAGGCACTTGAAGAGCTTGACGCTGAAAAATACAGCAACATATACATAACTCACGGTAAAAAGCCGGGTGGCGGACATCCGGGTCAAAGTGCACATAAACTTGATGCCGATGCATTGACACAGATGCTTATTGAGTTCGGTATCATGCCTGTATCTGCATTGAAAGCAGATTCAACTGTCACAATGACAGAAAGACAATCAACTACTTCAACATTCAAATCCTTTGATAGCGTCGTTACACCTTCAAAGTCGGGCATTACAGGCGAACTCGTTTCACCACTTGATCCGGCTGACAGCGAAAACGATACAGCATATGCAGTAAAATATACTGCTGACGGTACTCAGGAAACTACTACTGACTATCGTTATCCGCAGGTAAAGCTCGGCAATACTAAAGACACATTGTATAATCTTGAAGGTATATCCTTCTATATCAATTATAAAGATACAACAGATTATACCGGTGTTGAGGATGCAACTAAAACTCAACCGAAGCTTGTTATTTCTGCAAGCGATCAAATGGTAACCGTACCGATCAATGTAGAAGATGGTGTAACACAGAAGGTTGAGTACTTCTGGGACGAAATGCCCAATACAAAATATGTCTACGGCAGAATGATTGCTTCAAATACTATCTCGGTTTCACTAGAGATGAGCGGAGAATGTGAGTACACGATTGACAATATGAACCTGCTCTTAACCGACTATGTTTGTGAAACTAATTCGGCTGCTGTATACACCTATACTACCGGTTATTCAAGCTATGAAGTTAAAGGCATAACCGATAACTACGAACCGGAAACCACCACTACCACAGCCGGCTCTGCCGAGACACTTACCGATTATTTTGAACCGGCTGATGTTTCAGATAATGCTAACTGGGTAACAGGTTGGTACAATAACACAACTGGTGTGTACAGCGAAACCTATACGAATAATACACGTGCGTGTGTCAGCAAGCCTGTGAAGGTAGAGTCATCGGAAACGTATACATTTACTATCAACAATAATACTATCGGTGCGAATGTAGTTCTTCGTGAATATGATGCTTACGGTAATTTCTTGAGCAATTCTGTTATCGTTGCAAGCGGCGGAAGTTATACTCCCAGTAGTTCAAGCGTTTCATTTATAAGTGTCACTATCTATGACAGTGCAAATATGTATAAAAATTATATTGAGCCCGGTACTGTTACAGTATCAATGACGCTTGCAGGCGAAGCAACAACTACTACCACCACAACTACAACAACAGTTGCAGTATCAAAACTTGAATATCTTGCAAAGGATTGCAACCCCACCAACAGTGGTGGTACGATTGCTACCCATAAGCAAAGTGATATCGAGCCGAAAATCACACTTTCTAAGTATGAGGCAACACAAGCAGGCAATTATATTACCTACAC
>JAXJVX010000265.1:0-4084 GCA_036308305.1 Acutalibacteraceae bacterium
ATCGTAGCCTTCTTCACCGGTACGAACCTTCACAACATTTTCAACATCGTAAACAAATATCTTACCGTCACCGATATGTCCTGTGTATAGAACCTTCTTTGCCGTTTCAATTACACTTCTTACAGGAATCTTGCTTACAACAATATCTACCTGAATCTTAGGCAGAAGGTTTGTTTCAACAGGAACACCTCTGTAATACTCCGGCTTTCCTTTCTGAACACCGCAGCCCATTACATGAGATACTGTCATACCTGTTATTCCAAGCTTTACCATTGCATTTTTAAGTGCTTCAAATCTCGCTTCCTTACAAATAATTTCAACCTTAGTAAATTTAGCAGTTGTTCCTTCTTCAAATGCCGGTACTTTCTTTACAGGTATCGCTTCAGCTACCGGAGTATCGCCTATAACATATACAGTATTTTCATCTTCATCCCCAGTAATTACATCAGGCTCTTTTGCAAAGCCAGCATAAGCAGTAACCAGCCCGTGTTCTGAAACATCAAGACCTGCAATTTCATCTTCAGCCGATGCCCTGAGACCGATTGTATGCTTAATTATAAGGAATACTATAGTCATTATCACTGCAACATATGCGATAACCGATACTACACCAAGTGTCTGAACACCTAAAAGATGTGTGCCACCACCATAGAAGAGTCCTTTTTCGGTTGTAACACCAGTTGCAAAGAGTCCGGTCAAAATAGTACCCAGAGCACCGCACACACCGTGAACTGAAATTGCACCAACAGGGTCATCAATCTTTGCAACCTTGTCAAAGAATTCTACTGCAAGAACAATAACAATACCGAATATAAGACCCATTATAGCTGCACCTACAGGACTTACAGCATCGCATCCTGCTGTAATACCAACAAGACCTGCAAGTGCTGCATTGTATGTCATAGAAACATCAGGTTTTTTGTAACGAATCCATGTGAAAATCAGCGTTGTACAACAAGCAACTGCCGCTGCCATATTTGTGTTGAAGAATATTCTGCCGGCACTTACAATACTTGCATCGTTATCCATGCTTACTGTGGATGCACCATTGAAACCAAACCAACAAAACCAAAGGATAAATACACCAAGTGCTGCAAATGTGATGTTGTGACCAAGGATAGCACGGGGCTTACCATTTTTATCATATTTACCAATACGTGGTCCAAGTATCTTTGCGCCAATTAAAGCACACACACCACCTACCATATGTACTGCTGTTGAACCTGCAAAGTCGTGAAATCCAAGCTCGGATAGCCATCCGCCGCCCCAAATCCAGTGACCTGAAACGGGATAAATGATAAGTGAAATTGCTGCTGAGTACAAACAGTATGCAGAAAACTTCGTTCTCTCAGCCATTGCGCCTGAAACAATTGTTGCGGCTGTTGCACAGAAAACCGTCTGAAATATTGCGAACGCCCACAGCGGAACACCAGCCGGAAGAATGTGACTGTAATCACCCATAATAAACGGATCAAACCTTCCAAACAAGCCTGTTCCCGCTCCGAACATGATGCCAAATCCGACAAGCCAGAAACAAGGTGTACCTATGCAAAAATCCATGAGGTTCTTCATAAGGATATTTCCGGTATTTTTAGCTCTTGTAAAACCTGCTTCACACATCGAAAAGCCTGCCTGCATAAAGAACACCAACGCCGCACCTAAAAGTACCCAAATTGTATTTACTGCACTATATTCCATAAAAAATCATCTTCTTTCTTAAACCCATTGCTAATTATCTAACACCGAAAAGCAATTCTCCGTATGTTGGGAACGGCCAATATTTTTCTGCTGTAATGACCTCCGCCTCATCACAAGCTACTCGGAGTTCGCTCATTTTCGGAAGTAATTCATCACGAATCATATATCCTTCCTGCTCAACATTTGCACTGTCAGAGAGCTTGCAGAGAACTTTATCGAGTTCATCACATTTTTCAAAAATCTGACCTGAAAGGAGAGAAAGCTTTCTGACTGTTCCGGTTTCATATACGCATGAAACTTCTGCATCAAGAGCCTTTTTCTTTCCTGCTGCTGATGCGATGAATGCGGTATATTCTTCAATTGCAGGCAAGATTTCCTTCTTAGCCATCTGAGACATAGTGTTAGCTTCGATTGTAACCGTCTTACAGTAGTTTTCCAAAGTGATTTCACATCGAGATTTAAGTTCTGCCTCTGAAAATACCTTATGGCTTGTAAGCATATCCACATTTTTCTTGTCGAGCAAATGCGGAATAGCATCCGGTGTTGTGCGAAGGTTCAAAAGACCTCTCTTTTCTGTGGCTTCCTTAATCCATTCATCATCGTAGCCGTTGCCGTTGAAAATGATACGCTTATGGTCTTTGATTGTTTTCTTAATCATTTCGTGGAGTGCGGTTTCAAAGTCATCTGCATTTTCAAGCCTGTCAGCATAAATCTTAAGGCTTTCTGCAACAGCAGCATTAAGCATAATATTTGCACAAGCGATACTATTTGAAGAACCGAGCATACGGAATTCAAACTTATTACCGGTAAATGCAAATGGTGATGTTCTGTTTCTATCGGTTGTATCACGGTTAAACTTAGGAAGTACATCCACTCCAAGCTTCATCTGTGTCTTCTCTGCACCCTTATACGGTGTATCTGTTTCAATTGCTTCCAAAACTGCATTCAGTTCATCGCCAAGGAACATAGAAACAACAGCCGGCGGTGCTTCATTTGCACCAAGTCTATGGTCATTTCCGGCAGTTGCAACCGAAATACGGAGTAAATCCTGATAATCGTCAACAGCCTTGATTACTGCGCAAAGGAACAGCAAGAATTGTGCGTTTTCATACGGCGTTTCACCGGGAGACAGAAGATTTACACCTGTGTCAGTTGCCATAGACCAGTTGTTGTGTTTACCACTTCCATTTACGCCTGCAAACGGCTTTTCATGAAGCAAGCACACAAGACCGTGACGTGCAGCTACCTTTTGCATAATTTCCATTGTAAGCTGGTTATGGTCGGTTGCAATATTTGTAGTTGTATAAATTGGCGCGAGCTCATGCTGTGCCGGTGCAACCTCATTATGCTGAGTCTTTGCAAGGATTCCGAGCTTCCAGAGTTCTTCATTGAGTTCCGTCATATATGCTTCTACTCTAGGCTTGATTACACCGAAGTAATGGTCATCCATTTCCTGACCTTTCGGAGGTTTTGCACCAAAGAGTGTTCTGCCTGTATAAATCAAATCCTTACGCTTTTCAAACATTTCCTTGGGAACAAGGAAATATTCTTGTTCCGGACCGACAGAAGTATGCACATACTTAGCCTCTGTACCAAAAAGCTTCAGAATACGAAGTGCCTGTTTATTTAACGCTTCCATTGAACGGAGAAGTGGTGTCTTTTTATCAAGGGCTTCGCCGCCGTATGAACAAAAAGCTGTAGGAATACAAAGTGTTTTCCCTTTTATGAAGGCATATGATGTGGGATCCCACGCAGTATATCCTCTTGCTTCAAAAGTTGCACGTAATCCGCCTGAAGGAAAGCTTGAAGCATCCGGTTCTCCTTTGATAAGCTCTTTTCCCGAAAAATCCATAATAACTCTGCCATCAGGTGAAGGAGAAATAAAACTGTCATGCTTTTCGGCAGTTATACCTGTAAGAGGCTGGAACCAATGTGTATAATGTGTGGCTCCGTTTTCAACTGCCCATTCTTTCATGGCATCAGCAACGGCATTGGCTACATTTGAGTCAAGCTGCGCTCCTTCATCAATTGTCTTCTTCAGTGAGTTGTACACCTTTGATGAAAGTTTAGATTTCATAACTCTGTCATCAAAAACTAAGCTTCCAAAATAATCCGGTACGGTTTTCATAGTAAAACATCTCCTTATAAACAGCAAAAGACACCTTCAATGTAAAAATTCTCACATTAAAGACGCCTTTGCCTTATGTCATATGCACAATATTAAAACGCTTAAAAAGCATTTTAAACAATTCCTTGGGCATTCATTGCATCTACTACTTTTTCAAAACCTGCAATATTTGCACCTGCTACATAGTTTCCGGGGAATCCGTAACGCTTTGCGGCATCATCAATGTTGTCGAAAAGATTAACCATAATATCTTTAAGC
>JAXJVX010000266.1:0-2818 GCA_036308305.1 Acutalibacteraceae bacterium
GCTGCATCGGGATTGATATCAAGAATATCTCCGATAATAGTGTCTTTTGTAATAGTAGCCATTTTATTTTTCCTCCGATGGAATCATATTTTTATCACCGCTTGGCGCATTTCCTCGCCGCACGGGGTAATTCTTTCTTGGAAAAGCGAATAGAAATCGGTATATTCGCTTTCATTTTCAAAGTCTGATAAAACTGCACCGCCGTATTTTTTTGCGTCCTGATATGATGTCACAACCGGTAAAGTGCCGTTTTGCTTGATATACTTTAAAAGCTCTGCACCCTTAAGTGTGAATCCGAGTACACGAATACAGCTATTATGCGGTCTTTCATAAATGCCGAGTGCTGCATTTATTACAAGTCTTCGTATTCGTGAATGAGCGTAACGCTTGGTTTTGCAAAGTGCGTATATCTCATCCAGACTTTCACCGTTTTGTACCGCATCATAAAGGCGGTTGTGGAGACCCTCGCTCACATCACAAAGCCGACCGTAATCAGCAGCTGAAAGCCTGCGAAGCCTTGAAATAATTGCACGCTCACCCTTATTTACAGATGCTGCGTTACTGAATTCATTGCACGGACAAAAGTCTGATATATCCAGAGAGTTGCTTATCATTTCTCTTAGCTTGCTCGCACTTGCAATGCTATCTGAAATTTTATCTGAATCGTGCTCTGCACCGATACGTTTGATCGCAATGGGCATAATGTCCGATGATAAATCATACAATGCACGCACATATTCAATTCCGAGAAGATCATTGGGATTTGCAATAGTTTGCGCTATTTTGTTACCATAAAGCTTTTGTAAAGCCGACTGCCGTGCAGTAGCATAGCTCATACCGGTTGAAAGAGCGGTCTTTATTTCGCCGTCAAGCTCAGGATTAAGCAATGCTTTTGCGGTAGTCTTAATAAGGTCGGTATCTCCGCTTTCAGAGCCGAATGAGATAACATCGCATACACCGCAAGCATTTAATAATTCAATTGCACTGGATGCAAACTTCTGTGCAGTTGCGACCGATGCCGCTGTTGGAAGACAGAGCACTAAATCAACACCGTTTTTCAAGGCTGCTTTAGCTCTCTGGAACTTGTCAAAAGCCGCAACATCTCCCCGCTGAACAAAGTTACCGCTCATCACCGCAATTATATGCGTTGCGCCGTTTGCCCGAGTTTGATCTATCTGATAGCGATGTCCGTTGTGAAAGGGATTGTATTCAGCAACAATGCCTGCAACCTTCATAACCATCCCTCCGCACACAAACTCTTTAAAAGAACGCTTAGACCTATATAATGATACTATAAATCGGTGACTTTGTCAACAAATCAAATATTACTATTTACAAAATACGTGGTTGCCGATAGTCACTATGACAGGACGGCTTCGTATCCAATTGCTTTTGGCGGTTTTGGGGTTGTAGTAGTATATTGCACCGCCGGAAGGATCCCATCCGTTTAGTGCATCGCGTGCCGCATTGTAGGCGCTGTCGTAAACCGGCTTATTTATTTGTCCATCGGTCATGCAGGTGAAGGCACCCTTCTGATAAACCACTCCCGCAATAGTATCAGGGAACGAAGCATGGGAAACACGGTTGAGTATTACAGCCCCAACTGCAACCTGCCCTGTATATGTCTCGCCTCGTGCTTCTGCCGATATCACCCTTGCAAGGAGATTTAAGTCGGTACTGTTAGTGTTGCTGTTGCCGCCGGAAGAGATACCTATGGCAGCAAGGGTTTTCTTGCCGGCAATACCGTCGGCAGTAAGACCGTTTTTCTTCTGAAATGCAATTACTGCTTTTTTGGTCTGTGAGCCGTATATGCCGTCAATATTACCGTCATAATAACCCCAGCTTTTGAGCCGTTTCTGAATTTTTATAACTTCGTCGCCGCGAGAACCATATTTGGATAGTGCAGCAGCATCGGTCACACATACCGACATCATACAGAGTATCAACATAAATGATATTATTACTTTAATCACTTTTTTCATTACTCTACCTCATTTGTAATATACTTATAATAAATTTTCCCCGATTTGCGTAGATTATTATCAGTAATACAAAATTGATGCAAAAAGCGATGATTTTTGGCTTAATTATGTTGACTTTGTTATAAAAATTGTCTATAATAAAATTTGCAATGTTAATATAAAGAAACGGGGTCTTTAGTAATGAAAATTCTTGTGTCAGGAGGCGCAGGCTTTATCGGTTCTCACACATGTGTTGAGCTTATCAAGTCAGGCTATGAGGTAGTTGTTTTTGACAATCTGTGCAACTCCAAAGAGGAGTCGATGGACTGTGTTGAAAAGATTACGGGCGTTCGTCCTGCATTCTACAAAACCGATATGCGAGATAAGGAAGGTCTCCGCAAGATTTTCACGGATCACAAAATTGATGCAGTTATTCATTTTGCAGGTCTTAAAGCAGTAGGCGAGTCGGTTGAAAAGCCTCTTGAGTATTATGATTGCAATATCGGCGGAACTCTTGCGCTTTTACAGGTAATGCGTGAGTTCGGCTGTAAGAAAATAGTATTCTCATCATCTGCAACTGTTTACGGTGTTCCAAAAACTGTGCCGATAACTGAAGATTTTCCTCTTTCACACACAAATCCTTACGGTGCAACTAAGGTAATGATCGAGGATATTCTGCGTGACTTGTTTGTGGCTGATGATGAGTTTTCAATCATGCTTCTTCGCTATTTCAATCCTATCGGCGCACATGAGAGCGGTCTTATCGGTGAAAGTCCAAATGGCATTCCAAATAATCTTATGCCCCGTATCATCCGTGTCGCAAAGGGTGAGGTAGATGCTATCACAGTGTTCGGTAC
>JAXJVX010000267.1:0-2079 GCA_036308305.1 Acutalibacteraceae bacterium
GTTCTGTTTTGTTTAGGCTTGGTCGGCTGTGCCGCCGTTTACCCACAGGAAGAATTAGCAGTAAAAGGGGGCTTTGACGGCGCCTATTATATCTACAGCGATAAGGTGAATGTATATCTTCGCTATTCGGGAAAAGAGGATTAACGCTGATTTGCCGCATTCCTGAATCCTGATTATCAGCATTACTGACTGCGGAATATTCGCTGCGAGTAATTTGCCGGACGTAAATCAAATCAGGTTTGCCTTTGCCTTGCTTATGTCTGCATATCAGCTTGAAGCGTTCAAGTTCACGAAAGAGCTTAGTCGCCTTGTCGTGGCTGCATTTGAGTTTGTCACATACCTCGTTGTTGGTGAAGTAAACTATTACTCTCCCGTTATCGTCGGTCAGACTATTCTTTTCGGACAGTAAGCTCCGATCAAGCAACAGAGAATAGAGTAGCTTTCCGTCCGATGACAGCTCTGTATATGTACCCTCAAAGAGAGCCTTCGGCAGTTTTATAAACTTGATGTTCATCATATTCGTTCCTTTCTATTAATAATTCCCTTTCACTTGTACCCACTGGGAGAGACGGTTTTTGAAGTAATTTTGAAAAATTTTTTGAAAATTCCTTCATTATGTAAGGAGTGGCAAAGGGTGTTTTTACGGGTGTATCTTTATGATTTGTAACCTTGCACAAAACCGTCGCTTGGTTTTTGTACAATACAACAAGTTGATTATTAACCCATTCACTTGTACCCAGTGGGAGCCGTCATTTTTTAAGTCTGGCTTCAAAATTTTTTCAAAAAAATAACGCCCGCCAAGATTGGCGGACGCTGAAAGAAACGAAAATGTTGTGATAAATATTCTTAATGAAGAATCTTAGCAAGCAGACTGTTTGTATCCACAAACAGTGATTGCCGAGATTTTCATACCAAAATCTCAGCCTTGTTAGGAGTATCCTAAGACCTTTTCTTTGACCGAAAATTCAATCGATTGATTGACTATTTCTATGTAATATGGTTTAATAGAATAGAGAAAGTATAAATTAAAAAACACAGAGGAATTTTTTATGAGTAAGCTATCTTTTATATCCTTTTGCATTGAGCATTATGCTCAGCATACTCACAAATCGAGCGATGAAGTATATGAGCTTTTCAAGACAGAAAAGGTACTTGATTTGCTCAAAGATGATTACGATGATCTGCACGGTATGAGTATGGAATATATGATGCAAATGATTGACGAATATTTAGGAGCAGCGTAAAATGATTGTTTATCACGGAACTACTTTAGAGATACAAGAGCCAAGGATTCTCACTTCTGAAATGGGCAGAGACTTCGGCTTTGCTTTTTATACAACCGATATTCGGGAGCAGGCGGAACGCTGGGCGATTCGCAGAGCAAAACTGATTTCCCGCAAAGAGAAAAAGACTGTCAATGCTGTTGTGAATGTTTATGATTGGAAGCTATCTGAATCTATAAATATAAAAGAATTTGACGGTGCTTCAATGGAATGGCTTGAGATGGTAGTTAAGTGTCGCAGTGATGTGCAGTTTCGTCATCCCTATGACATAGTAACCGGTAAGATTGCGAATGATAATGTCGGTGAAACAGTGATGTATGTCGTTAACGGCGTTATGCGCAAAGAGGACGCTGTCGAAAGATTGAAGTTTGAGAAAATCAATAATCAGATCGCTTTTTGTACCGAGGAAGCATTGAAGCAACTCTCGTTTATAAAAAGCTATATCGTGGAGGTGTAAAGATGAATCACGCACTGACAAGATCAATGGTGATACCCGAAATCGTCAAGCTGATTGCAGCGAAATATCATCTGAACGAAATGGAAGCGCTCGACAAGTTTTATACTTCCGCCACAGGCGCAAGCTATGCTGATGATGAAACGGGCTTATACGGTCAATCGGCGCTGTATGTTTTCGGATTGTTCTGCGAGGAACAGGACGGATAATCATATTACAGATTCTTACAACAGGTTTTAGGATGTGCCTAACAAGTCTGAAATTTCACTTGGAAATGGAAGATGGTATTTGTGGATACAAATACACTGCTTGCTAAGATTAAACATTGCGTAAAGCAATCAA
>JAXJVX010000268.1:0-5707 GCA_036308305.1 Acutalibacteraceae bacterium
ATTTTGATTTTGATATGTAATTGCCTTTTTTCTTAAAAATCCACTGCGTTCTTCAAAAGTCTTGACACTTGGAATTAAATTGATTCTCATTTTGATTGCCCCTTCTTCGACTTTATGGTGAAAATTTGATAATACAAAACACACCTAATACAAAAATTATTATAACATACATTATAAGAAAAAGCAATCGTTTTGACGGGGGAAGGTGAAATTTACTGTAGGTTTGTCAATGATGCGTTACACATTTTTTAGAAAACCTCGCCGAAATTGACAAAAGCATTAATGTAATCGGCAGGAGCTTTCCAATTCAAAGGACGCATGGGGAAATTGTTGTATTTTCTGCTGTGAACAGCGAGCTGCTTTTTGAAGTCATCGAATGAGTAGAATTTATGTGATGCGTAAAAGTATTCGTTGTCTTTTCTGTGCGAGCGTTCCACCTTTCCGTTATGCCGAGGCGTATACGGTTTGATTAGCTTGTGTCTTATGCCACACTGTTTGAGGCGAGCCTCAAACAGTGTGGGCGTCGGCTTTTGTGTATTGCCCAATCGTTTAGTAAATTCCGATCCGTTATCCGTCTGAACGCACTCTATCGGGAACGGAAAAACCTTTTGCAGATGTTCGAGGAATACCGCCGAGCTGTAAGTGCTGTGCTCTTCAAAAGCCTCTAAATAGCGAAATCTTGAGTATTCGTCAATAGCGGTATACTGATAAAACTTTTTGCCTTGCGCTTTGGCTTCGCCCACTATACAAGCTTCCGGCACGAATTTTACGTCTATTTGCACACGTTGTCCGGGATAATACATTTTTTCATACGGTTTTGGGATATACTTCGGATTCGGCGGTTTTACCGGCTGCAAGCCTTCCTTTTTCAGTATTCGCCATAGTGCGGTTATTGAGCGTGTATATCCTTTTTCTCGCAGTTTTACCCAAAACACGACCAATCCCGTATTCTTATTACGCTTTCTCATATTTCTAATCAGCTTAAGTTCTTCTTCGGTATGTTGATTAGGATGGCTTTTCGGGCGGTGCGACCTGTTTTTCAGAGATTCCAATGTGCCGTCATATCGCTTTTTCCAACGATGAACATATGACCGACTTACGTTGTATCTCCTTGCTGCTGCGGTTACTCCATGTTTCTCTGCCCATAAAATTATTGCTTGACGGTGGCGGGTGATTTGTGTTACAGTATTCATGACGAATGGTTGATCCTCCTGTCTGTTTTGTCTCGCAACTTAACTGTAACACAGAATCACCCGTTCGTCCAATACCATTAAGTTAAGAAACTAATGTATAGAAAGAAGAACTTGAATCAGCAAGTAAAGTTGGTTCAAGTTCTTTTTTTGTAAAAAAGGGTATAACGAAAAGACAGACTAAAAAAGTCTGCTGAAAAGCATTGCAAAATAAATGAAATTATGCTACTCTATATAGGAAGCACACAGCCGTTTTGGAATTCATCTTGCGAGGGTTAGAAACGCTTTGACGAATTGGAACGACATACTTAGAAATAAGCGCTTCAACTAAAGACGGAGATATATTTCCCGAGAAAAAAGAACGACAAATGTGTACAGAGGCGGAAAAATTCACTTTGTAATGGTGTTTTCTGTTCTTTTGACGAATGACTACGTGTGAGGTAATCAGTTCGGTGAAGTTGTACATTGTAAGTTTGGCAAAGATTTCTTGGGTAATATACTCCTCTTTTTTTGAATGAAAATATACAAGTCCCAAAGTGTATTTGAGGGTTCTAAAAGAGGTTTCAATTCCCCAACGCATAGAATATAGTTGTTTGAGATCAGTGGGAGAGAAATCTTCGGGCTTTAAATTTGTAATAAGTAGCTCGTATTTATTTTCAGAAATTTCAATACGAACTAATCGCAAAGAAAGAGAATAAGGCTTAACGGGAATTGCTTTTTTGCAATGTGTGGGAAGATAATCAAAATTACAATTATGAGGAACAAATTTTAGATTTTTATCTTTTTTAGTTTGGTTAGTTTGTTTTCGTGTCAAATTAAGCACAACAGATACATCAAATTCAGCACTTTCGGGTAAGGTTAAACTACTTGAGATACCATTTGCTGTTGTATCTTTAATTCTAATCAAAAAGAATTGCCCTTTTTCTTGGATATGAGCGAGATTGTTGTAAGACTCATACCCACGGTCAGCAATGTAAATTGTAGGAAGAGTAGAAATATCCCTGTCAACCATAGAAACAAAAGCCTTATGCTCGTTGGAGTTATGCGAGGGTTGTACTATCGCATCTACATAAAGATTATTCATTATGTCATATAAGGCATTGAGATGCATTAAATTGTATGGCTTTTGTCCATTAGAGCCAGGATAAAAAGAAGCAATTTCATTTTTGTTGGTCGGGGTATGTAAATCCGAACCATCTACTGCAAGCAAGCGCCAACCTTTGTAAAGTTTTTGTTTTGTAAAGGAAGAGGTGAAATTTTTAAAAATTGTTTCAAAAGCATTTGAAGATATTTTGTTTCTTTGCTGAACAAACGCAGAAACAGACGGTAAATTTTTATCAAATTCAAAAATATCCATAATTTCACACTTCAAATCTTTACAACTCATCGATAAAACTGAATTCACAACTTTTTCGAAAGGTAGTTTTCTCGTTCTGCTGAAATCTTTTTCGGGATTTTTTGAAAAAGATTGAGGATTTGACGAAATTTCAGATATAGTTTTCTTTAAAGTTTTTCTTATGTATTTAGGCGTATATTCCATATGCATTCTCCTTGTCTTGAGGTGGGTTCACCTCTATTAACAAGGGTCGCTTTATTAACCGCAGTTAATAAAGCGACCGCATATTTTAAACTATTTGTCAAGTGTTTTTTGAAAATTTTATAAATATTTTTTGCAAAAAAATAACCAGGCTCATTTCTGAACTTGGTTATTTTTCTTAACTTAATGGTATTGCCCGTTCGTCATCTCTTTTTTTATTGCTTACTGTATCACATCTATTGTAATCCTACACAAGTTTTTTCAGACTGCGATTTTTTTATGGTTGAAATTAACTCAAAATCTTGTTATAATATATATTGAAACTAATTTTGAGGAGAATTTATTTTGAAGAAAACAATTCTTAAGAAATATGCAAATTTGATTGCCCAGACCGGCGCAAATGTGCAAAAAGGTCAGGAAGTTATGATTTACGCTGATCTTGACCAACCCGAATTTGTCAAAATGTTAGTTGAAGAATGTTATAAACTCGGCGCTAAAAAGGTAATGGTTGAGTGGGATTATCAACCCCTCACTAAATTAAATGTTAAATACCGCAGTCTTAAAACCTTGTCAACCATCGAAAAATGGGAGATCGAACGGCTCGAACACAGGCTCAAGACTTTGCCCGTTATGATATATCTGCTGTCAGAAGATCCTGACGGACTCAAGGGTATCAACCAACAAAAATATTCAAAATCATCGCAAGCACGATATAAAATCACCAAACCCTACCGCGATAAAATGGATAATAAATACCAATGGTGCATTGCGGCAGTACCGGGTGAAAAATGGGCGAAAAAGATGTTCCCGAACTTGCGTAAATCGCAGGCAATCGAAAAACTTTGGGAGGCTATCCTAACCACTTCCCGTGTTGATGATAACCCTACTTCAGCGTGGGAAAACCACAATAAAGACATTAAAAGCAGATGCGATTATCTCAATAGTTTAGGTATAAAATTACTCGAATATAAATCGTCAAACGGCACTGAATTCACTGTCGGTCTTATGGAAAATGCAAGATTTTTGGGTGGCAGAGAGAAAACATTAAGCGGCGTTGAATATAACCCGAACATTCCGTCTGAAGAAGTGTTTATTACCCCGAAAAAGGGCGAGGCGCAGGGAATTGTGTATTCAAGCCGTCCGCTGTCTTTCAGAGGCGAACTTATAGAAAACTTTTCAATTCGCTTTGAAAACGGTAAAGCGGTTGAAGTTAAAGCTGAAAAGAACGAAGAACTGCTTCGTGAACTCATTTCAACGGACGAAGGTGCATCGTATCTTGGCGAATGTGCATTAGTGCCGTACAATTCACCTATCTGCCAAAGCGGTCTTATTTTCTATAATACCTTGTTTGACGAAAACGCCGCTTGTCATTTGGCGTTCGGCGAAGGTTTTGCAGAATGTATTATCGACTTTGATAAATACACCTTAGAGCAATGCAGGGAAATGGGTTGCAACACATCCATTATCCACGAAGACTTTATGATCGGCACTGCCGACCTTGATATAACCGCTGTAACCCGTAGCGGTGAGCGTTTTGAGATTTTCAAAAACGGAAACTGGGCATTTTAATTGGAAGTGTAACAATGAATAAAAAGACTTTTAAAAAGGCGTTTCGTGACAGCCTGCCTGTATTGGCCGGCTATCTCGCACTTGGAATTGGCTTCGGCGTGTTGCTTGAGAGCAAAGGATATTCACTGATCTGGGCTTTTTTTATGAGCCTTACAATCTACGGCGGCTCAATCCAATATGCCGCAGTTGATATGCTGAGTGCAGGCGCATCGTTCCTGACCACAGCGTTTATGACACTCATCATCAACGCCCGACATATTTTCTACGGACTTTCAATGCTTACACGCTATCAGAAAGTCGGCAAAATTAAACCTTATCTTATATTTGCAATGACCGACGAAACATATTCTCTTGTTTGTACAACACCGCTTGGCGATGATATTAACAAAAATCTCTACTATTTTTTGCTTTCGGCGATGAACCAATGCTATTGGATTGCAGGCGGACTTATCGGTGTTATGATTTCTGCACTTATCGAGTTTAATTCAAGTGGTGTGGAATTTGCAATGACTGCACTTTTCACCGCAATCTTCGTTGACCAATGGCGCAACACTAAAAACCATATTCCAGCAATACTCGGAGTTGTGATAACAGCGGTTTGCCTTGTCGTCTTCGGCGCGGATAAATTTATTATCCCATCAATGATTTTAATCGCATTTGCCTTGGTGCTTTTGCGTAAAAAGTTGGATAGGGAGGTTGCACAGTGAGTCCGGTTTTACATAATATAATCCAAATTGCGATAATGGCACTTGTCACCGCTTTAACCCGATTTTTGCCGTTCATCTGTTTTAAAGACGAAACTAAACGCCCGAAAATAGTGCTGTACCTTGGTAAAGTATTACCCTATGCAATAATGGGTATGTTGGTAGTCTATTGCCTTAAAGACACCTCGGTGCTGTCATACCCATATGCACTTCCTGAACTACTCGGTATTGCAATCACCGCAGTTTTACATATACTTTTCAAAAACTCAATGATAAGTATTTTTGGCGGTACAATTATTTATATGATGCTCACCCAACTTGTTTTTTAAGGAGGTATAAATGGAAAGTTTTAAAAAGACGGTTTCAACGAACATTAGCAGATTGCGCGTTTTAAATAAATTAACTCAGGCAGAACTTGCAAAAAAACTGAATTATTCAGATAAAGCCGTGTCAAAATGGGAACGCGGAGAGTCAATCCCCGATGCTTTTGTGTTAAAACAAATGTCAGCGATTTTCGGCGTTACAGTCGATTACCTTCTTGACGAACATACCGAAATCAAAGTCAAAGCATCAAAAAAAGACTACAAACGCAGATTGCTTATCACCGCACTATCGTTTATCGGTGTATGGTCATTTGCACTGTTGCTTTTTGCAGTTTTGCATTTCTGCGGTATCACTCATCCAATGATTTTCGCTTATGCAATCCC
>JAXJVX010000269.1:0-19427 GCA_036308305.1 Acutalibacteraceae bacterium
AGTATGTCCAAGCAGCAGTAAGCAAAGCGACCGAAGGTCTTACACGGGAGCAGATAGAGCAAAATCTCGGCGGCACATATGCCGAGGAAATGGGAGTCAGCGAGGAACAACTCAAAGAGTATCTTGCTTCAATGGATGACGAAACGCTGATGGGTCATGTTAAGGAGACGGCAGCAGAAAGTGTGCGCGAACAGTATGCAGAACAGGTAAAAACACAGTATTCAGCATTTCCTGCAACACAGCTTGCAGCAATGTTCGATGCACTTGTGTCATCAAGCGATGAAACAGTAAAGGCAGAGTGGTATGACAACTATATGCCTCCAACTGTATCTCAGTCGAGTTACTCTGAAAATCTGACACTTCTCGGCTATATTGATGAGAATTCACCATCCTCCATTTCGATCTATGCAGATACATTTGAAGCAAAGGATCAAATATCGGAATATATCTCGGATTATAACGAATCAGCCGCAGAAGAGGATAAGATCACATATACCGACTATGTAGCACTTTTGATGTCCTCAATCACTACGATCATTTCCGCAATATCATATGTGCTTATTGCATTCGTTGCAATTTCGCTCGTGGTATCATCTATAATGATAGGCATCATCACCTATATCTCGGTACTTGAACGTATCAAAGAGATAGGAATTCTGCGTTCTATCGGAGCATCTAAAAAGGATATCTCCCGTGTATTTAATGCAGAAACACTTATAGTAGGATTTTTGGCAGGTGCTATCGGCATCGGATTCACCGTGCTTGCTTGCCTGCCGATAAATCACATTATTCGTACTCTTACAGGTATTTCAAACATCGGAGCCGCTCTACCGCCGATTGCCGGCATAGTGCTTGTATTGATAAGTATGGCTCTTACGTTTATTGCAGGTCTTATCCCTGCAAAGGTCGCAGCAAACAAGGATCCGGTAATCGCACTTCGTACAGAATAATGCTTGACAAACTGTATATGCCGTGCTAATATTAAATAAATAATTCTTCGGGGCGGAGTGAAATTCTCCACCGGTGGTAAAGCCCACGAGCCTTGATTAAGGTTGATTTGGTGTAATTCCAAAGCCGACGGTTAAAGTCCGGATGATAGAAGAAATCATAGCTAATTTTAAGTTTCTCTCCCCGAAAGCAGCACAGCTTCGGGGAGCTTTTCTTTGGAGAATTATTTAAAATACATTTTTCAAAGGAGTTGTTTTAAATGAACAAAACAAACAAAAGGTTCAATGTGCGAAATCTGGTGTTTATGGCGCTTATCTGCGCCCTTGCTTATATATGCACCTTTGTTTTGCATATCAAAGTATCATTTCTTACATTTGACCTTAAAAACACCGTATTTGCGATAGGCTCGCTGATATTTGGGCCTGTAAGTGCAATAGTGACATCCCTTGTAGTGGCACTGCTTGAAATGATAACTATCAGCGACACCGGAATATGGGGCTGTATAATGAATTTTTTAACCGGTGCTGTGTATGCATTCTTTGTAGGACTTGTGTATAAATATAAAAAGACACTTTCAGGTGCAATGCTTGGTCTTGTAGTAGGCTCTGTGGCAACGGTGGTTTTGATGTGTCTTTGGAATCTTGTAATTACACCTATATATACCGGTCAGCCTGTCGAAGCAATACTTGATATGATGTTGCCGCTGATACTTCCGTTCAACGCAATAAAGGTAATCACTTGTTCGGCTGCAACGATGATGCTTTATAAGCCGGTGCGTACGGTATTTAAGGGCGCAGGCGTGAACTTTTCAAGTGACGGTAAATACTCACTCAACAAAAAAACAGTGCTTATAACTGTTGTTTCGGCATTGATAATTGTTTTGTGCGTAGTCTTATTTATATTCTGTCTTAACGGAAGTTTTTCACTTTATGAAAATTTAAGTTGACAAATAAGCGTATATGTAATATAATTGTCATTGCTACAATTTAATCCTTATCAAGAGTGGCGGAGGGACTGGCCCTGTGAAGCCCGGCAACCTGCATAAAGCAAGGTGCTAAATCCTGCAAAAGTATTTGCAAGATGAGGTATGATACAAAAACTTACCGCAGTCTGCAAAGGACTGCGGTTTTCGTATGTGTAGAGGATTAAGAGTATATAAGGAAGGAAAGAAAATAATGAAAAGACTATTTACATCAGAATCGGTTACAGAAGGACATCCCGATAAACTTTGTGACAGAATATCAGACTCTGTGCTTGATGCATATCTTGCAGGAGATGAAAATTCCCGTGTTGCTTGTGAGACATTTGCAACTACCGGTATAGTCACCGTTATGGGTGAGATAACATCAAATGCAAATGTTGATGTTGCAAAGGTGGTAAGAGATGCAATTTGTGAAACCGGTTATGACAGTGCCGATGCAGGCTTTGACGGCAACACCTGCGCTGTTATGGTATCACTTGATAAGCAGTCGGCTGATATAGCTCTCGGTGTTGATAATTCACTTGAAATAAAGGATGGCGAAGCGGACGAATTCAATCGCAATGGTGCAGGAGATCAAGGTATGATGTTCGGTTATGCTTGCGACGAGACCGAAGGATTTATGCCTATGGCTGCTTATTATGCTCATGCGCTGTCGCTCCGCCTTACTGTGGTTCGCAAGGAGGGCGTGCTTGATTATCTCTGTCCCGACGGCAAATCGCAGGTAACGGTTGAGTATGATGACAACGGTACACCGATAAGAATAGATGCGGTTGTTGTATCAACACAGCATAAGGATACTGTTACAACAGAGCAACTTCGCCGGGATATTAAAAAGTATGTTATAGATGCGGTTATCCCGTCAGAGCTTGTTGATGAAGATACAAAATTCTATATCAATCCTACCGGACGTTTTGTTATCGGCGGTCCGCAGGGTGATACCGGTCTTACCGGCAGAAAGATCATAGTTGATACCTACGGAGGTTACGCAAGACATGGCGGCGGTGCTTTTTCCGGCAAGGATCCGACAAAGGTCGACCGTTCCGCTGCTTATGCTGCAAGATATGCTGCAAAGAATGTAGTAGCAGCAGGTCTTGCAAAGAAATGTGAGATACAAGTGGCATACGCTATCGGTGTTGCAGCACCTGTATCTGTGTCAGTTGAGACCTTCGGTACGGGTGTTGTATCTGATCTTGAGATTGCAGCGGCAGTTAATAAGGTATTTGATTTTCGACCGGCTGCTATCATTTCAAATCTCAAGCTGCGCCGCCCGATTTATAAGAAGACCAGCAATTACGGTCATTTCGGCAGAAACGACGCCGATTTTACATGGGAATTGACCGATAAGACAGCACAGCTTAAAGAAGCACTTGGAATATAAGCCGTTTGATTAATGGAGAAAATTATGAAAAAGGCTATATCAATACTTTTGTCTATAATTATTGCAGTATCTGGTATTTCAGTTGCAACAGTATCTGTATGTGCAGACAGTAACTGGGAGGTTATGTTCGACTGGGAAGATGATATTGTTGGTGAAGCACCAACATCAACTAAGTCTACTGCAATCGAGCGCAAAGTGACAGTAAAGGTGCGTGACCTTGCGCAGTATCAGGGTGACGCTGACTATGGGTTTATAGACGACAGCACCAAGGGTGTGTGGTTTTATAATGAACAAACAACATCATATAATCCTTTAAATAATTCTCCTGCAACAATCGATCTTGACACGGAAGCATTATCAGCAGCAGTTGATTTAAGGGTAAATATTCATAACAAACCCAAAGCATATGCTGTGGAGAACTTTTACTTTGGCGTACAAATAAATGATGAGTATTATTATGAATTAGTTGAAAAAGAGTTGTATCACAAAGCAGCATATTACAGCTTTGTCGGAAAAACTCTAAAGAGCGTGTCAGACGGAACAGATTATTTAATAACAGCTGATGATGTGCCTAATTTCAAAAAGCTTATTGGATGGGTAGAAACAGCGGGCTGGTCAGCATTACTTTTGGATAATGTAGAGTACAAATCAACTCCTAGTTATACAATGGAAGAAGGCTCACGCCCGAAAGAAGCACGTGTTGTAAATAGAACAGGAGCGGTAAGCTTTGTTGATACCAACGAAGAGAAGCAAGGATATGCCCTTAAATATGATTGTAATATTCAAAATACAACCATAATCGGCAAGCTTGCTTATTTCAGCTTGCCGAAGGATATGTACACAAAAGGAACGCCGAGTAAGGTGACCTTTAAAATTAAAACCGATAAGAAAACAGCAGAGCTTGAAAGTGTTAAAGCATTTTTAAGCACCGATGATATATTGACAATAAACAGTGCTTATCAAAACAGTAATGCACCGCTTGATATAAGTGAGATAGCGGACAAGTGGACTGTCGCAACGCTCGTTGTGAGTGATGAAATGATAAACGAGAATTATCGTCATATCGGTTTTGTGTTAAAATCGGCTCAAGCGGATTGTATATATATTGATGATGTTACTGTGTATTACAAACCAGAAAATGATTATGAAGATTCCGAGGATAATCAGGACATAGAAAAGAGTGTGCAGTTTTACCGTGATAATATGGTGCTTGAGTGGTCTGACGAGTTTAACGGTAATAGTCTCGATGAGAATGTTTGGGATTATCAGCCCGAAACAAAGCATCGTAATAGAGAGGATACGTTATATACAACGAACAATGCCAGAATAGAAGATGGAAGTCTTGTTTTGACCGCCAAAATTGAGTCAAAGCAATGTTCTTGTGATATGACTGAAGAAGAGCATCTAAAAAAGTATTCGCATAGCAAGAATTATAAATACACGACTAGCGGAACTGATACTCAAAATAAAAAGTATTTTAGCAAAGGCCTTATCGAAACGAGAGTAAAAAGCCCAATTACTGCAGGAACTTGGCCTGCAGTTTGGATGTGTGGAATTGACCCTGCAGACGGACTGCCGCATTGGCCGTATACAGGAGAAATTGATATTTTTGAATATATAGGTTCAGCGAAAACATGGCAACAATCTGTTCTGCATTATTATCCGGCTTCACAAGGTGGTTATGAAAACGGTTATGATGCAAGAAAAAAATTAAGTACAAGCAGCAGATATACATTGCCGAGTGGAAATTTCGGTGATGGTTATCACGTAATCGGTATGATGTGGACTGACACACATATAGATTTTTATGTTGATGATGTCGTTTTTAAAAAAATCGACATAGCCGGTAATGATTTTTATTCTTTCCGTGATTATGAATTCTACTTTCTGATTACATTCCCACTTGGAGGAACAATGGGAGGGGCAATAGACGACTCTTCTTTACCGCAAGAGTTCTTTGTCGACTATATTCGCTGCTATACATCCGAGAAAGCTGAAGTTGAATCCGTTGCAAAGGACAGTATTGTGCTTAAATCACAAGAGGGATATGAGTATAGTCTTGATGGCGAGCATTGGCAGTCAAGCAATGTATTTAAAAATTTGACTCCAAATACTGAATATAAAGCTTACCAACGGGTAGTTAGTAACGGTGTTTTTAGCGGTGCAGCAAACACGAGTGATGCAGTCACAGTAAAAACATTAGAAGGAAAGCCTAGTTACGATGTAACGATTGACTCAAAATGCGTTGCAACAGTTGACGAAGGGGAAACTTTCACATTACCTACATTTTCCGATGAAAATGCAATATTATATACCGATGGTACAAAGTATTATGCTGAGGGTGAAAAAATCACAGTAACCGACACAGTTAATTTAAAAACCGCAAAGCTTGATATCTCAATGAAGCCGGGCGCATCAATAAGACTTGATGAAAATGGCGGTTTGCGTTTTTATACCGATGTTGATAAAGCTTTAATTTCTGGATTGAAGGAAAACGGCGCTGAGATTGAGCTTGGTACAATAATAACCACTCGTGATTTAGTGAATAACTGCGATATAACACTTGATACAGAGAATGTTGCAATAATTCCTTATAGTGCAGAGCTTGGCAGTATAAACGAGGACGGATTTGTCGGTTCGGTTACGAAATTCAAGCAAGATAACATAAAAAAGGAATATGTAGCAAGAGGTTACGTGAAGGTAACCTACAACGGCGAAACGAAGGTATATTATGCAAGTAACCCTGAGTTGACCTTGCGTTCTGCATCACAAGTAGCGGGTTTGTTGAAAGAGGACATCACCCTTTACAACTTGCTACCTGAAGATATAAAAAGCACGGTTTCACTGTGGGCGGCTGAATAATAATTGTAATTTAAGTCTTGAGTTACCGAAAAAAAGGTCGCTCAAGGCTTATTTTTATGATATTTGTGGCAATTTTATAAAATACAAAAATAATGGCTAAAAACTATACTAAAATGATATGTTATAATATGAGGCGAAATTAATGGAAAATAGATTTATATATGTCGATAATGCGGCAACAATCGAAGCGCTTGACATATAATTGTATTTGTGGTATTATATGAATACATTGAATACAGGAGGTACATAAATGCCCAAGATCAACGAGCATACTAATTTATTGGAGATGGAGCTATATGGATTTTCACTGCAAAATCCTGATGAGCCTAATTTATTCAGAGAAATTTATCCTTATGATAATGTACCGGTAATTCCGTTCAACCACCGCAGAGTGCCGGAGAATATGCCGAATAATATATGGATAACAGATACAAGCTTCCGTGACGGACAGCAGTCTATCAAGCCTTATACCGTCCAGCAGATGGTAACGCTGTATAAGCTTATGAACCGCCTTTCGGGTCCTAAGGGAATTATAAGACAAACTGAATTCTTTGTTTACAGCGAAAAAGACAGAGAAGCGCTTGAAGCGTGTCGTGATCTTGGATATGAATTTCCCGAAATAACTACCTGGATAAGAGCTCGCAAAGAGGATTATGAGCTTGTAAAAAATGTCGGCGTGCGTGAAACGGGCGTTTTGATGAGCTGCTCCGACTATCATATCTATAAAAAGCTTAAGATGGACAGAAAAAAGGCTATCGAGCACTATAAGTCGATAATCTATGATATTATTGAAAACGGTATCGTGCCAAGATGTCATCTTGAGGATATCACAAGAGCGGATATGTACGGTTTTGTTATCCCATTTGCAAGAGAGATAAAGAAGATTTCAGAGCAATCGGGTATGCCTATCAAGATCCGTGCGTGCGATACGATGGGTTTTGGTATACCTTACAGTGGTGTTGCGCTCCCGAGAAGTGTTCCGGGTATTGCATATGCGCTTAATCACCACGGCGGAATACCGTCCGAACAACTTGAATGGCACGGACACAACGATTTTTATAAAGGTGTTTCAAATGCATCTGCTGCTTGGCTTTACGGTATTTCAAGTGTAAACTGCTCGTTGCTGGGCATCGGTGAACGCACCGGCAACATTCCGCTTGAAGCAATGGTGTTTGAATACGGTGCATACCGTGGCACTTTTGACGGTATGGATACAAGAGTTATCACCGAAATAGCAGACTTTTACCGCAACGAGATACATTATCCCATTCCCGATAATATGCCTTTTGTGGGTAAGCGCTTTAATACCACCAAAGCAGGCATTCACGCAGACGGTTTAAGCAAGGACGAGGAGATATACAATATTTTTGATACCGAAAAGCTTCTCGGTGCGCCGCCTAAAGTAATTGTGGATAACAATTCCGGTGTTGCAGGGATTGCATATTGGATTAATTCAACCTATCGCTTAAGCAAGGAAGCGCAGATAGATAAGCGTGACCCAATGGTGCTTAAAATCAAGGAATATATCGACGAACAATATAAAAACGGCAGAACTGCCGAGATTTCCGATGAGGAATTGGCAGAGCTTGTTGAACGTTGCTCGCCGGACGATATAATAAAATAAATAACGGAGAATACAATGAAAACTGCACTTGCAAAACAGATATATGATGATCTCGAATCAAAAATCCTCGGCAATTCATATACATCTGATGACATTTTTACCGAGGTAAAAATAGCACAGCTTTATAAAGTTAGCCGTACTCCTGCAAGGGAGGCGCTTGAACTGCTTTTAGCAAATGACCTGCTTTTACACGATGATGAAAGCGAGCATCTTATAGCACGCAATTTTTCAAATAAGGATTATATTGATATATTTGATCTGCGTATAAAGATGGAGGGAATGATAGCACGACTTTGTACGCAGAATGCCACCGAAAAGATATGCGAGAGTCTGACCGAGAATATCATTTTGCAAAGTTTTTATCTTGAAAAGCAGAATTTTGAGCGGATTTGTGAGCTGGATAATCAGTTTCATGGAATCATCTGCGAAAACTGTAATAACTGGATATTACAGAAGATTAACCGTGATTTCCACCGCTACACAAAGAGCATCAAGAAAAAGTCCTTCAGGTACGAGGGAAGACCAAAAGAGTCGGTAGCAGAGCATAAACGCATTTGTGATGCAATATGCTCCGGGAATGCGGATCTTGCAGAAGAATTAGCCTCATTCCATGTTGTGCAAGTTAAAAGGAATTTGTTGGAGCATGGATATTGCAAATAGTAAAAACACAGTAAAGCTTTGCTTTACTGTGTTTTTTTAATTTGATGTTGTTTTCTGTATTCCTTCGGAGAAATTCCGAACTGCTTTTTAAAGGCTCTGTAAAATGTAGAATATGTATCAAATCCGCAAAATGAAGCCACCTCATTAAGCGACATAAAATTATCTCTTACACGGTACTTTGATTCTGCAAGTCGGCGTGATTCGATCCATTCATGAAAGGTAACGCCGCAGACCCGCTTTACAGTGTCTGTGATGCATCTAGGTGATATAAATGTGTTCTCTGCAACGGATTTTATTGTTATTTTTTCGAACAGATGCGTATCGACATACTGTACTATTTTTGTAAAGTTATTGTTTTCATTTATATCTCCGTTTGTATTGCCGCTTTCAAAGATATAATTTATTTCACATATCAGGTCAAGTACTGCGCCAAAGACAAATGCGCGGCTCCTGCGCTTTTTTAATACACCGATCAATCTTTTGATGCATGTATTATAATCCTGTGTGCAGTTTTTAATATTAAATATTTTCAGCCGTTTTTTATTGTAAAACGGTCTTAATATATCAAATTCCTTGTCAACGGTGTGAAAAGGTTTTCCGGCAAACCGTATCTCAACAAATTCCGAAAAAGTATCGGTGTAATTGATTGTAAAATTCTCACGCTTGTCTGCAAGGAATGTATCACCCGGTTTCATAATATATAACTTGTCAAGGTATTCAAGCTGTATTTTTCCCGAAAGCAGTATTACAATATAGTATTCACTCTGACAGCGCACATCCTGCCGCCCTTTGACTATGTCATTGTAATATAGAATATGCAGATCACTTTGATAAAAGTGTAATCTGTCGTCTGCCATAGACACCGCCCCCACTTTCCTTCGCTATTATAGCATATGTTTGCCTAAAATGCAATAAATATCCGCTTAAATTGCAATTGAAGTAAGAAGTTTGTTGTTGCTATAATAAACTCAAGAAAAGAATTAGGAGTGTTTTTTATGAAAAAAGTCATATGCTGTATTTTGACGATAATTTTGATTATTTCATGCGTTTTTGTCGGATGTGCAATAAGCGGTAGCGCTGATGAAAGCTGGAAGGTCATGTTTGACTGGGAGTCAGAGGGAGACCACGGCACCGTGCCAGCTACTGCCGAAACTACAGGTAAAACACTTTCAACAAGTGTTACTGTGCGTGAATTGTCACAGTACGGTACAGACTCGAACTATAATCTGATATCGGGTAGTACAAAAGCAATTTGGTTTTATAACCAGCTTATGACTGATTATAATCCTGCTGATGACACGCCTGCATCGGTATCTCTCAATACAACTGTTTTGCAGGATGCAACCGATTTAAGAGCATATCTGCATATCAAGCCCAAGACTTATACTACCGAGAATTTCTATTTTGGTGCGATTATTGATGGTATTACTTATTATGAAAAGCTTGATAAGACTTCGTATAATTCGGCCGCATATTATAGCTTTACAGGCAAGACTCTTACCAAGGTAGGGGGCAGCGGTACCATCACTGTTACATCGGCCGACATTCCTAACTTCAGCGCATTGGTCTGCTGGGTAGAAACAGCGGGCTATTCAGCGTTGCTTTTGGATAATGTAGAGTACACTACCGATGAAATTGTGGGAACTACCGGAACCACAACCGAAACCACAACCGCATCGGATGATGCATCGGGAAACATCGTTCTTACTATGGACTCAGGCTCAAGACCTGCAAAAAGCGGCGTTGTAGGTCGTTCAGATGCAGTAAGCTATATTAATCTTTCTGATGGCGAATACAATTATGTTTTGCAATATAACCGTGTGCCGTCCAGTGGCTCAATACAGGACCAGGTAGCATATTTTGCTCTTCCGAGTGACGCTTATTCAAGGGGCACACCTACAAAGGTTACATTTGATGTAAAGACAGATACCGGTCTTTTATCATTAAAAAGCTTTAAGGTATTTGCAGGTAGCAGCGATACATCTGCAATTAAATCTGCTTATGAAGCCAGTACACTTACTGTTAATTATTCCTCATTCGGTTCTTCCTGGTCTACCAAGGAGATCACCGTAACAGAGAGTATGATAACCAACAACTATCTGTATTTCGGCTTTGTAAATCAATATGCATCTTCATATCTTCCAAATTATCTTTATATCGACAACATAACCGTTTATTATGCAGAAGGCTCAATGAGCGGCGAGAAAAATATTCAGTATTACAGAGATAATATGGAGCTTGAATGGTCTGAAGAGTTCAACGGTGAATCTTTGGATGAGACAGTATGGAACTATCAGCCGGAAACAAAGCACCGGAATGAGCAGGAAAGCGCATATAAAAATGATAATGTCACACTCCAAAATGGTAATCTTATTATAACTGCTAAAAAGGGCGATGTTGTGTGTGGATGCGATATGACCGAGGAGGAGCATCTTGAAAAGTATTCACACAGCAAGACTTATGGGTATTCTGCCGGAGGTATCGATACTCAGAATAAAAAGCTGTTCAGCAAGGGACTTATTGAAACTAGCGTTAAGTGTCCAACAGGTTCAGGTACTTGGTGTTCCGTATGGATGTGCGGTGTTGATCCTGATGACGGGCTTCCACATTGGCCTTGGACAGGAGAGATAGATATTATTGAGTATCTGGGAAAATCAAATACGGAGGAATTTTCATCGCTTCACTATTATCCTGTTTCGGCAGGCGGCTATGAGTCAGGCTATGATGCAAGCAAAAAGATGGTAGCAGGCGGTTTGCGTTATCAGTTGCCGCAAGGAAACTTCAACGACGGTTTCCACACGGTAGGTATGATGTGGACTGAAACCTCTATTGATTTCTATGTAGACGATGTGGTTGTTAATAAGATAGATATTTCGGGAGAAAACTTCTATGCTTTCCGTGATTATGAATTCTATTTTATGGTTACATTCCCGTTAGGCGGAACTTCAGCAGGTTCTATTGACAATACCGTATTGCCACAGAATTTCGAGGTCGATTATATCCGATCATATCAGCCATATGATGCAAATGCAGAACAGGTCACATCTGACAGCGTTACCTTAACTGCAAGAGAGGGATATCAGTACAGTATTGACGGTAAGACCTGGCAGCTTAGTAATGTGTTTACAGGATTACAAGAGAATACTGAGTATACTTTTTATCAACGAATGAGTGCTACTGAGGTGTTCAGCGGTGCTACTAATATAAGTGATGTCGTTACAGTAAAAACCTTGTCTGAAAGCGGTTATTCCGTAACTATTGACGGGGAAGTCGCAGGCGCTGTTGCAAGCGGTGAAGAATTCACACTTCCCACATCATCAAATTCACATGCAGTAGCATATACCGACGGCGAAAGGTATTACGCTATCGGCGAAAAGCTCACAGTAACTGAGGATATGAGACTTACCACGGTAACGCTTGATATATCAATGAAATCCGGTGCATCGATCCGACTCGATCTGTACGGTGGAATCCGATTTTATACCGATGTTGATATAGATAGGGTAATTGCACTAGAGGCTGCCGGTATAACTGTTGAGCAAGGAACTCTTATTATTGCTAAAGATTTAACCGAAACAACTGATATCACACATAGCACTGACTCTGTGTCAGATGTAAAGTATGAAGCTGAACTCGGTACTTTTAATGAAGATGGCTTTGTAGGTTCGATTGTCGGCATAAAAGAGCAAAACCACACCAGAGAGTATTTAGGTCGGGGATATGTAAATGTTACTGTAAACGGAATTACTACTACAGTGTATGCTGACAGCAGCGATACAACTGTACGCTCTATCGCACAGGTTGCAAGCTTTTTCCGTGCAGATACAGCTAAATACAATGCTTTATCTGATACAGCAAAGGCGATGGTGTCGGTATGGGCAGATAAATACGAAGGCTAATATTTTATAATACAGTCCAAGTGCCCAAATTTTAAGGGTTCTTGGACTGTTTTTATATGCTAATTGTAACTTTTTTAATAAATTCTGAAATAATGGTTGAAAACTATACTAAAATGGTATATTATAATATATACAAAAATATTATTTATGAGGCGAAGATTAATGGAACATAGATTTGTATATGTTGACAATGCGGCAACTACCAAAATCTCCGAGCCTGTCAAGGCGGCTATTGTAGATGCGCTTGATAATTACGGTAATCCCTCCAGCCTTTACGAATTAGGCGGAAAGGCAAAGATGGCAGTAGATACTGCTCGTGAGCAGTGTGCTAAAGCTATTGGTGCGGACTTTTCCGAGGTGTATTTTACATCTTGTGGCTCCGAATCGGATAACTGGGCTATAAAAGGCGCAGCTGCAAGAATGATAAAGAAAGGCAAGAAGCATATCATTTCAAGTGTGTTTGAGCATCATGCGGTTTTGCATACACTTGATGCTTTGAAAAAGCAGGGCTTTGAAGTAACACTTTTGCCGGTTCACGAAGACGGACTTGTCCGTGTTGAAGAACTGAAGGATGCTATCCGTGATGATACCGGACTTGTAACTATTATGTATGCTAATAACGAGATAGGCACCATTCAACCTATTGAGGAAATAGCGAAGGTTTGTAAGGAGCAAAAAATATTATTCCATGTTGATGCCGTTCAGGCAATGGGAAATGTACCGATAGATGTTCACACACTAGGCATTGACCTTATGTCAGTTTCGGGTCATAAGATACATGCACAAAAGGGCATCGGGTTGCTTTATATACGCAGAGGGGTTGCCATTGATAATCTTATCGACGGTGGTGCTCAGGAACGCACAAAGCGTGCAGGCACTGAAAATGTACCGTCTATTGTCGGTTTTGGTAAGGCAATGGAATTGGCAGCGGTTGATATCGAAAAGCGTGCTGAATATGTAAAAACCTTGCGAGACCGCTTTATTGAAGGAGTAAGTAAGATATATCGTTCACGAGTCAACGGTGATTTGACTCACCGTCTCCCCGGCAATGCTAATGTATGCTTTGAGGGCATTGAGGGTGAGAGCTTGTTGTTGATGCTTGATATGCAGGGAATTAGTGCTTCAAGCGGTTCTGCCTGCACCTCAGGCTCGCTTGATCCCAGCCATGTACTTCTTGCTATCGGACTTCCTCATGAGATAGCTCATGGCTCATTGCGTGTAACATTCAACGAGGAAAATACAGTTGAGGATGTTGATTATATCCTTGAAAAGCTTCCTCCGATAATTGCACGTCTGCGTCAGATGTCACCGCTTTGGGAAAAAATCGAAAAATCAGAAAGGGTTATATAATATGTATACAGAAAAAGTAATGGATCATTTTACAAATCCACGCAATGTTGGCGAAATTGCGGATGCTAACGGTATCGGCGAGGTGGGCAATGCCAAATGCGGAGATATTATGAAAATGTATATCAAGGTTGAAAACGACATTATAGTTGATGTTAAGTTTAAGACCTATGGTTGCGGCTCTGCTATTGCAACATCATCTATTGCAACCGAAATGATAAAGGGTCACACTATTGAGGAGGCGCTCACACTTTCGAACAAGGCAGTTGTTGAGGCTCTCGGCGGACTGCCGGCACATAAGATACATTGCTCGGTGCTTGCAGAACAGTCCATCAAAGCAGCTATTGCTGATTATTACACACGCAAGGGAATTGATCCTGAACCGATAGTAGGCAAGATACCGGAATGTGAAGAAGGTCACTGTCATATCTGATTAGGAGAAAGCTATGAAACAAATCGTAAAAACCAAAGGCGTTTGCGCAAGAGAGATCATAATAGATGTTGAAGACGATATCGTAAAAAGCGTAATCTTTTCCGGTGGTTGCATGGGTAACACGCAAGGTATATCAAAGCTTGTTGAGGGTATGCATAAGGATGAGGTAATAAAGCGTCTTTCAGGTATCGAGTGCGGATTTAAGGGTACATCATGTCCCGATCAATTGGCAAAAGCACTTAGAGAAATGGATTGAGGTGCAACTATGGAAAAAATAGCGAGCTTCACTGTTGATCATACAAAGCTTGATACCGGACTTTATATTTCTCGTATCGACGGTGATATCGTAACATACGATATCCGTATGAAAAAACCTAATTCAGAGCCGGTGCTGGAAAATGGGGCTATTCACACCATCGAGCATCTTGCGGCTACTTATCTTCGCAACAGCGAGTTTAAAGACAGTATCATTTATTTCGGGCCAATGGGATGCAGAACGGGATGTTATCTGCTTACAAAGGGTATGAGAGATGAAGATGTACTCACACTTTTGAAGAAGACATTTCGTTTTATAGCAGATTATGAGGGGGATATCCCCGGCGCTTCTGCTATCGAATGCGGCAATTGGCTTGACCACGATTTGATCGGTGCAAAGCGTGAAGCTGAAAAAATGGTTACAGTTCTGAATTCAAAAACTGTTGAAAATATGAAATATTAAGCAATTGTATTGTGTTGTAGCACAGATTTATAAAAAACTATGAAGTAATTTTGTGCAATTCGCTGAAATCAATTTAAAAAGGTTGCAATTTTGTAATAATTCGATATAATTAAAGAGTAGATTGTTACAAAGTTGTAACCTTTAGTTACAAATAAGTAAGATTTCAAAGGGTTGTATTTATGAAGTTACAAGAAAAGTTCAAATCTTTCACAACTAAATATTACAATGCTTTTTCAACATTTGCAAAGGCAATGCGTGAGATTACCGTAAAATCGCTCAAGGCTGCTGCTAAGTACGGCAAGCTGGGCGGTATAAAGGATTTTTCTCACCGTTTTTTAATGGCTGCTTGCGATAAGAGCAATATCGTCAGCAAAGCGATCACATCTGCGGCTCCTGTTGCAGGTATTATTGCTTTGGCTGTGCTTGTATCATCTTTCGATACAGTTACCTATGCTGAACAGATCAGCACAGCAGATTTTAATGCTCCTACAAAGTATATTGAGGCTATCTATCAGCCCACAACCAAGCTTGCTAATTACGAAACCGTATGTGCTGTATATGCAGACGGTAAATTCCTATGTTCTGCCGAAAGTGAAGAGGCATACGAAGAAGCAAAAGCAGCGGTTCTTGGTGAGATTTCAAGCAGCAATAATACAAAATCTGCTGAGTTTATAACTGAGCTCACAACCGAAATCATCGAAAATCCTGTTGGTGAGATTGTTGATGATGAAACACTTGAAAATATGCTTGCAGGTCTTGATATCAAGGCAACAAGTGTTAAAGTAACCGAAAAGAGTATTGATTATAATATTGAGTATGTTTACGACTCAACTCTTTCAAATGATTACCGCAAGGTCATATCATACGGAGAAGAAGGCCTTTCACGCACTACTGTTACAACTTACTATGTAAACGGCAATGCAGTCGATGTAAAGACTGTCACCGAAACTGTAAAGGAACCGGTAACGCAGACGGTGAAGATCGGTACTAAAAAGGCAACAAAGAGCGTTTCTATTTCATTTGTATGGCCGGTAAAGCGTGTAGAACGCAGCTATGTAAATGATACATGGGGTGCAGGAAGAAATCATAAGGGCGTTGATATTTGCGCTCCCTGCGGCACTCCGATATATGCAGTTGCAGCTGGTACTGTTGTCGGTATTAACAATGCAGGCAGCGGTTACGGTCTTAACCTTACTCTTGACCTTGGAAACGGCATCAAGGTTATGTATGCACATTGCAATTCGATTGATGTATCTTACGGTCAGACAGTATCGGCTGGCGAGCAGATAGCAACGGTCGGCAATACAGGCTGGTCAACAGGAAATCATCTCCACTTTGAGGTTATTGCAAACGGTACTAAAGTCGACCCCCAACCATATCTTGGCTATTAATAAAAAGTTTATATTAAACCTTGTTCATTATGAACAAGGTTTTTTGCTATATAATAATTATATTGACATAAAATAACTTTTATAGTATAAAGAAAAGAGGTATTGTTATGAGGAAATTATTAACACTGGCTTTAAGTATTTTGATGGTACTTACTTTAATTCCGGTAGCGGGCATTTCTGCTTTTGCCGAGGATACAAACTTTATTTATGAAGATTACGGTGAATTCATAGCTATCGCTGGTTATAACGGAACTGTTCCGGAAAATCTTGTTATCCCGTCTGAAATCAACGGTCTTCCGGTAGAGGAAATAGAATATGACGCTTTTTATGAGTGTGATGAGCTTAAATCGGTCGTTATTCCTAATAGTGTAACATATATAGGAGCATACGCATTTTCAATGTGTACTAACCTCACCAGTGTTACATTTTCAAAAAATCTTCAAATTATTGAAGATAGCGCTTTTTACGGCTCGGATCTTACAAGTATTACTGTGCCGGATAGTGTTTATTCCCTGGGTGATATGGTGTTTGCTGATTGTGCTGATTTAAGCAAGATTAAGTTACCTGCAGGCCTTGATTATATCGGTGAGGATATTTTATTCGGCACTGCGTATTACAACAACAAGGCAAATTGGGAAAATAATGCTTTGTATGTTGATAATTATCTTATTTCTACGGGTCACTATTATTTGGATGATGAAATCTTTGATTATGTTTACGACTGGCGGGTGAGCGGTGATTTCAAAATAAAAGAAGGCACTAAACGCATAGTAGAGTACGCATTCTGGGGTAATGAGGAGATCACTTCTGTTACCATTCCGTCTTCTGTTGATATGATTCCGGATGGCACATTCGGTTACTGTACAGCTCTTAAGTATGTAACTATTCCCGACACAGTAAGTCACATAGGATCTGATGCATTTACGGATTGTACATCATTAAAGAGTATCACTATTCCTGAAAGTATTACTAGTATAGAAGATATGGCATTCTATAATTGTACTGCACTTGAGACCATTAAATTACCCAATACTATCGAGTACATAGGTTGTGATTCGTTCTACAATACGGCTTTCTTTAATAACAAAGCAAATTGGGATAAGGACAATGTTCTTTATTTAGACAAGTATCTTATTGGCGGTGTTCATTTTGAATATGGTGACGATGGGACAATATTTAATCACGGTGTCAGCGGTGATTATACTGTTAAATCCGGCACTAAGGTAATTGCTGAATATGCTTTCTGGGAGTGTGACGATCTTACAAGTATTACGATACCCAGTTCATTAAAAGAAATTGCTTACGGTGCATTTTCATGCTGTGATAAGCTTGCATCTGTAAGCTTGCCTAATTCAATTGAAATGATTGGTGTAGATGCATTTTATGATTGCCCTTCGCTTACTGCTATAACTATTCCTGCATCGGTTGAAGTAATATCTGATTGTGCATTTTTGGATTGCTTTAATCTTAAAGAGATTACTATTCTCAATAAGGATGTATATATAAGCGATGAAGCTATAGGTTATTATTACAACCTAGATGACGAAGGATATTGGCAAACAACTGTTGAAGGCCTTGTTATAAAGGGATATAAAGACTCTACGGCTGAAGAGTATGCGCTTGATAATGGATTTGAGTTTAGCGAAATACAGTCAAAGCTCGGTGATTGCAATATGGATGGAAGTGTAAACGGTAAGGATGTTCTTGCGCTTCGTAAGCATATCGTTGGTTTCCAGGTCAATATCGACCTTTCTGCTGCTGATTGTACCGGTGACGGTAATATCAACGGTAAGGATGTATTACAGCTTCGCAAAGCGATCATAGGCCTTGTAACCCTGTAAAGCTTAATAAATCAAAAAGTCAGGAGTCAAACTCCTGACTTTTTCTTTGTGTTAAATAAGGCGATAAGTGTTATCAGCATTATTATAGGAAATACACAGCCAAGTATAAATACTGATTTCATATTTCCGGTTATATCTGATAATGTACCGCCGATACTCGGACCTAACAGACAGCCGATATCACCGGCAAAAGCCATATACGAGAAAAGCTTAACGCTGCTTTGAAAATGTTCCGGTGCAAGTGAATATACCCCCGGCCACATATTTGATACTGCAAAACCGCAGATAGCACAGCCTGCAAGCGAAAGCTCTGCAATTGGTGAGAAAACGATAACGCCGTAGCCGATTATGCAAAGCACACAGCAGCCGCACATTATAAGCTTTAACGGAACTCTTTTTACAAGGATAGCGGACAATATTCTGCCCGTACCCATCAAAACGGCAAACAGACATGGACCTAAAAGATCACCCACTGTTTTAGATACGCCGAGTCCTTCTTCTGCAAAGCTTGATGCCCATTGGCTGACCGTCATTTCAGATGCACCCGCCATCACCATCAGTAGTATGAACATATAGAACTTACCGGTTTTGAACAGATCCCGTGAGCGCTCGCCGCTTTTTTTGCCTGCAAGCTCAGGAATAGGTACTTTTGTGAATATCACGGCATTAATAAGCGGTATCAGCGCCCATAGAAAGGCGAGCACATGCCAATTTGCAATTCCTATTGCTCTAAAAAATATTGTTGAAAACAGTACCACTACAGCCTGCCCCCAACTGTAAAAAGAATGGAGAATGCTCATTTGCGCTCCGCTTGAATTCTCATTACAACTTTCAGCGAGCGGACTGATTATAACCTCAACAAGTCCGCCACCGACGCCGCAAAGCACCATCGAAAGTGAAATTCCGATAAATGCGTCTGGGAGCAGATGCGGAAAGTAAGCCATCCCCGAAATGCCCACGGCAGCGCACAATTGCGACATTACCACCGATGCTCGTGTGCCGCAAAGCGGAATAATATGTGCAGATAAAATGTCAATTACAAGCTGACTTGTGAAATTGATCGCAATAAGTAGACTGATCTGCGAAAGGCTGATATTGTAATCCTGCTGAAAGGTCAAATAGAGCAGCGGTGCAAAATTTATAACTATCGCTTGCGTAATAAAACCTGTATAGCAAGCAAGCTTTGTGGAGCGGTAGCCTTTGATAGTAACACATCCTCATAAATAAATTGTCCTATATTATAATATACATTTTCAGCGAAATGTCAACAAAAAATGCGCCTTGATCATTGATCAGGGCGCATTTTTTTTAATCTTCATCAACAGTTTCTTGCTTTTCGTTTTG
>JAXJVX010000270.1:0-4294 GCA_036308305.1 Acutalibacteraceae bacterium
CTACTGTTTCCGCATATCGCTATTATGATAATACTGATACCTATTGCCGCTGTATTTCTTGTATATTCAATGGTATTTTTAGGCTCTGAATCCGTTGTTGCTGTAATTTCATATGTTCTTGCTTCCTATACATTGATGATTTGGTGCTTTAAGATACCGTATTTAATTCAGTTCTTCAAGACCTTTAAGGAAGAAAACAATTATGCAAGGCTATGGCAGGATGATACACAATTGCGTATGAATGTTTCGCTTTACGGAACGCTTATCTGGAATACTGCTTATGCTATTTTTCAGTTAGGACTCGGATTTTGGCATCATACATTTTGGTTTTATTCTTTAGCCGGTTATTATATTTCCCTTGCTGTTATGCGGTTCTTTTTGGTTCGGCATACAAGCAAACATAAGCCCGGAGAAAAAATGTCGGATGAACTGCGGAAATACCGTGCTTGCGGAATAATATTCCTCATTATGAATTTAGCACTTGCTTTGATAATTTTCTTTATGGTGTATTGGAACAGAACCTTCAACCATCACGAAATCACGACCATTGCAATGGCGGCATATACCTTTACAGCATTAACAATGGCTATCATAAACATAATAAAGTACAAAAAATACAACAGCCCCGTATATTCTGCATCAAAAGCAATTAGTCTTGCATCAGCTTGTGTTTCAATGTTGACTCTCGAATCTACAATGCTGACTACTTTTGGTGACGGAACAATGGATCTTACAGCACGCAGGATGATGTTGGGAATCTCCGGCGGCGCAATATCCGTTTTTATCATCGCTATGGCAATTTATATGATAGTACAGGGAACAAAAAAGATTAAGCTGTTGAAAACAGCGAAGGAGTAATATGATGGAAAACAAAGATAAAGAAACTTTCAACTATACCTACTCTGCAAAAGAGCAGGATGAAATAAAAGCGATCCGCAAGAAATATTCTACTCCGGAAGAAGAGGATAAAATGACACAGCTTCGCCGTTTGGATGCAACAGTAACACAAAAGGCGCAGGCAGTATCACTTGTGTTTGGCATAATTGGAGCCTTGCTTTTAGGTCTCGGTATGAGCCTTGCAATGACAAATTTAGGTGAGATTCTCGGCTCGTACAAAGAAATGGCTATGCTGCTTGGAATTATCATCGGCATTATTGGCATCGTTCTTGTATGCGTAGCTTATCCGATTTACAATCGTATCGTAAAGAAAGAACGGGAAAAGATCGCACCCGAAATCATACGACTGACCGATGAGCTGATAAAATGATCAAGCATCGTATAAACACGGTAAAATGTTTAGAACTCAAACTTAAAAAGACGGTGAATAGAATTCACTGTCTTTTTATGTATAGTGAGATTTCCGTCGGGGCAAACTGAAGGCGTTAAGTCTGCCCCGTATATAAAAGGCGGACAGGAAGGTCCAACCTGATAATATATTATGCGATATGAATAATTCGGTGAAAAAGTCAAATACTACAAAAAACTGAGGATAGGTGAAGTTATGCAGTATTTATGGGCATTTTTGATCGGAGGAGCTATATGTGTTATCGGACAGCTTCTTATTGATTACACCAAACTTACGCCCGCAAGGATACTTGTTGGGTATGTTGTTGCCGGTGTTATACTCACAGCAGTAGGGCTATATGAGCCGCTTGTTGAATTTGCCGGAGCCGGTGCATCTGTACCGCTGTCCGGATTTGGGTATACACTTGCTACAGGTGTGCGTGACGCAGTAAATGCTACCGGATTTGCAGGAGTTTTCACCGGAGCTTTAACAGCAACTTCGGGGGGAATTACTGCAGCTGTGGTATTCTCATATATTGCGTCACTGATAGCAAAATCTAAAGACAGAGCGTAAAAAAAGGACATCTGATTTATCAATCAGATGTCCTTTGAACTTTATTAATCAAAATATACCGCTTTACCGGTTTTATTTGACTCATAGATAGCTTCAAGTATCTCAGTAACAACAAGCGCCTGCTCCGGCTTAACAACAAGCTCTTTTCCATCGATAACTGCATCATAGAAGGTCTTACATTCGATATCAGCCGGTGACGGTCCGCTGTTGGCATCAAAGAATGCTACGCCCTTTCCATCTAATGAAGGCTTGATAGTCTCAAGTACGCCGAGATCTGCCTTGTTGATACGAAGTCCGTCCTGCATATCCGCACCGGCTTTTGTACCGCAAAGAGTAGTACGAGCCTCGCCCTCCTGCAAGGTGTTGAGTGCCCAACTCGATTCAAGCATAATACAAGCGCCGTTCTCCATCGTTATCATACCAAAGCAAGATTCCTCCGCAGTAAAGTTTTCGGTATCCCAATCACCCCATGCATTGCCTGTTTCGGTCTGCTTTCCGAGCTTGTGGAATGCTGCGCCAAGCACTGCTTTGGGTTTATAGTTATCCATCATCCAAAGAGTGAGGTCAAGAGCGTGGGTACCGATATCTATTAACGATCCTCCACCCTGCTCATATTCGTTGGTAAATACACCCCAGGTAGGAACAGCTCTGCGCCGGATTGCGTGTGCCTTTGCAAAATATATCTCACCAAGATCTCCTCTTTCAACGGCTTTTTTCAAATATACAGAATCCTTACGGTAACGATTCTGATAGCCAATAGAAAGTATCTTTCCCGTCTCTTTTGCTGCTTTGAGCATCGCACGGGCATCCTCGGCAGTTTTAGCCATAGGCTTTTCACAAAGAACATGCTTTCCTGCGTAAAGTGCATCAACCGTACAAGGTCCGTGTGATCTGTTCGGTGTCAAAACATGAACAACGTCAATGCTCTCATCTTTCAGCATTTCCTTATAATCCGTATAAGCCTTTGCTCCTTCAGCACCAAAATCTGCAACAGCTTTTTGAGCGCGCTCCTCAATGATATCGCAAAAAGCAACCATTTCAACACGCGGCTCATTTTTTAATGACGGCATATGCTTACTGTTAGCAATGCCACCGCAACCAATAATTCCAACTCTTACTTTTTTCATTAAATTTAACCTCCCGATCTCTTATGCTTTGATTATAACCTTTGTTTTTATATTTTCAAGAGCAAATCAAATATTTAACATTTTAGAGCAAAATATTTGCATTTTTAGTCACAGTTGACAACACAATAAAAAAGCACTATAATTAACAAATAAAGGAGTGATAAAGATTAAATCAATAAAAAAGCAAATTTTAAATGTAATATTTCTTTTGTTGCTTGTTTTCGTAACTTTCTTTGTGTTAATAAACAGCAGCAAAGAATTCAGCATAAATGAACTGTTTTCTTTTATATCACAGTTAAACCCGATATATTTATTGCTTGGTGTTTTAGCTATGATCGGATATGTGCTTACTCTTGCTATGAGTTATAAAGTTATCTGCTCGCATCTCGGTTATAAATGCTCTTTGATAAAGCATACTGCATATGCGTGCAGCGAGGTGTATTATTCAGCCATTACGCCGTCTGCCTCAGGTGGACAACCGGCGGCTGCGTTGTATATGCACAAAGGTGGTATTCCGGTATCTGTTTCATCAGCAACGCTTTTGTTTAATACTTTCAATCATACACTGGCAATAATGGTATTCGGTATCGGAGCATTAATAGTTCGTGCCGGCGACTTCATATATTTCGGTACATTTTCAAAAATACTTATCATAGCAGGTCTTGCGGTTCAGTTTCTTCTGATAGCTTTTTTTACTATTTTGATGATAAGCCGCAAAACTGTTGAAAAAATACTTATCGGTGCAGTATCTCTGCTTGCCAAAATACGAATTATACGCAAAAAGGAAGAACGGACAAAGCAGATACTCTCTATAATTGAGCAGTATGTGACTTGCATTGATATGATTAAGAGTAATAAGCTTTTGTTTGTAAAGGTGCTTTCTCTTAATTTACTGCAAAGACTGTGCAATCTGATAATAACATGGTTCGTTTTTGCCGCCACAGGTATTACAGGCTTTGGATTTATTGATATAATCGCAATGCAGAGTTTTTGTATGCTCGGTGCAAATTCTGTACCGCTCCCCGGCTCTGTCGGCGTTTCGGAGATGTTATATGTTGATGTGTTTAAAAGCGCCATGCCTGACGATATGCTGCTGCCTGCAATGATGGTTACAAGATGCCTTTCATATTATCTTTGCTTTATACTTTCCGGTATCGTTACTTTTATAAATCATATTATTTCATTTAAAAAGAAGCTTTGAGATGTCTCAAAGCTTCTTTCAGTTACTTCAATAAATCTGATATAAGTATCGGTCCGAATGCCGGAACGCATCTTCCATTACTGTCAACGATATTGCAAGGTGGATTTA
>JAXJVX010000271.1:0-3889 GCA_036308305.1 Acutalibacteraceae bacterium
ATTCTGATGTGTTGCTTTGTTGGTTTCGGTGAAGAAATATGCGTCATAAATATTCTTAACAGCGCTTGCGCAAAGATAACCTTTAGGTCCGCCTTCAACAACTATTGCAACAGAAATTTCTGAATTCTGATAAGGTGCAAAGGATACAAACAAGCCGTTATCATTGCCGGTATATGTTTGTGCAGTTCCGGTTTTTCCACCGACTTCAAGCCGATAATTTCTGAATGTGCTTGATGCAGTACCTTCAAATGCAACCGAGCGCATACCTGCTTTAACAGTAGTTATAGCATATTCCGAAAGTCCGGTGTTCGCTGCAACCTCAATTTTTTGTCCTTGAACAGTTTGTGTGAGGTCATAGCTTTTAATTTCCTGAAGCAGATGTGTTTTGTATCTTGTACCGCCGTTTGCAAGTGTTGCCGTATATGTTGCAAGCTGCAAGGGTGTAAACAGATTGTACGACTGACCAATCGCTGCTTGAACGGTATCACCGGGATTCCAGACTGTGCCGATAGATTTAGCATATGCAGGACCTGCGAGAACGCCGGCTGATTCCGAAAGCTCAATCCCTGTTTTAACTCCGAGACCAAGCAATTGGCAGTAGCTGTTCATAACATCTATGCCAAGCCGTCTTCCGGTTTCATAGAAGAATACATTACATGACTTTGAAAGAGCGGTAACAACATTGATCCCGCCGTGGTAGTCAAGGCAATGGAAGGTCTGATCCTTAAAGTATGTGTAGGATTGACGGCAGGTGATAGTATCATCTGCTGTTAATGTTTTTGTAGTAAGTGCAGCGGCAGCAACACCTGCTTTAAAAGTAGAACCTGGTGGATATGTTCCGTTAAATGCACGGTTAAACAACGGTTTTGATGAGTCGTTTGCGAGTTCAGTATAATTGTTTAAGTATTCATCAAGTGTATAGTTCGGATAATTAACTGCCGCAATTATGCCACCGGTATTTACATTTTCAACAACGATAGCACCGGATGTTACGGGGGTGTTGTCTTTAAGCATTTCGGCAATTGCCGCTTCAAGAGAATCCTTTGCGACCTGTTGTATCTCAAGATCAACGGTCAGCATTATGGTTTTTCCTGCGACCGGCTCCTTCTCTATGACTTCCTCAACGGTACCGTCTGCGTGAGTGACAAGCTTCATCACGCCGTCCTCACCGCGCAGTTCATCTTCAAATGCAGCTTCAATGCCTGTCTTGCCGACATAGTCGCTGTATGAGTATCCCTTCTCTTTAAGTTCTTCCCAGTCTTCAGCATAGATAGGCCCCATAGTGCCTACTATCTGCGCTGCTATGTCACCGGCTTTATATTCACGCACGGCAACCTCGTCAACATAAACACCGCTGTATTCATCAGATGATTCTAGAATTACCGCAAGGGTAGCGTCGTCAATATCCTCTGAAAAGGTGTATGGTATAGAGGCAGAAAAATCTTCAAGCAGCATTGTATACCGTATGCCTGCAAGTATTCGCTGATTGGTGTACGAGTAGTTTTCAAGTGAGAACATCTCAATCATTGTATTAAAGCAGTCCATTGAATCTGCATAATTGTTTACACCAAGCTCATTTTTAAGTGTTGCGATCTCACTGTTGGAAGCATCATTTTTAAATTTATAGGGATACGTGTCGGTAAGCGGAAGCTTGTCTCGCCATTCGCTGCCGTTTTTCTTTAAAAGACTTACAAGACGCATTATCGTGTTATTGATACGGTTTAAATTTATGCGTGACGCGTCAAATGCAATGTTGTAGCCCTCACGGTTCACGGCAATCTCTCTGCCGTAGCAGTCCAGTATTTCGCCGCGGTTTGCTTTTATCGGAATAGAAACTGCGCTTTGCAGCTGTAATTGACGGTTATACTCGTCATAGTCAATTACCTGCAACTGAACAAGCCTTGCTGCGTATATAATTACTATGCACACAACAAGAACCATACATACAATCCCCCGAAGATGGGTTTTTGTCCGTTTAGTTTTGCTTCGTTCAAAATACATTTTAGTAGTCCTTTTTGAATTTATGAGTATCCTGCCTTGCGCCTTTGAGCTTTTTGGGTACGATTCCTGACGGGCGGCGTACACGCAGCTTTATATGTCCTACTGCTATAAAGACTGCAAAAATCGGAAAGAGCAAGCAGAAATCAACAACGAATTCCTTGAACCCGTTGTTGATAAAATGTGTGATAAATCCATTGGTGATTTTTGATCGGGTCAGCGCATCAAGAAGCGTGTTAAAAAACAAAGATCCGCCGCCTACAACACATAACGAAACAAGATTGCGCTGAAACACACGAGAGATCAAAAGGCTTAAAATAAGCGCTGTGAGCATATAGGTGATAGCGTGGAAACCGTTTCCGTTTATTGAGTAAACATCGGCTAAAATTCCACCGAAAAGACCGTACATCGCTGCGACAAAGTCGGTTTCAAGCACGCCTATCACAGTAATGCAGATAAGCAGTACCGATGGGTATGTGCCGAATATCGGTATTATAAATGGGGTATATTCAATAAGTGCGGCAAGAAAGATAACTGCCGCAAATACCAGTCGTTTAAATTTCTTATTCTGATTTTCCGGCACTTATCTCACTCCCTTTTATTTTTTGCCTTCAAAATCTGTAATCACCATAACATCAGAAAGATGGTCAAAATTAACCGCAGGCTCGATAACAGCGTAGCAGCTTATATCGGTCGATGAGGATTTGATCGATTTTACCGTTCCTATATTCTGTCCTGACGGGAACACGCCGCCGGCACCTGACGTAATGATACTGTCACCTGCAGCCATAGTGTTGCTTTTAGCTATATATATCATTCTTGTGTTGCCATCCTCTGCATCTGTCATCATACCGCAGATATTACCGCTGTCACGGGTACGGTTGTCGATTGCCGAAACATTGATAGAGGGATTGAGGATCGTCATCACCACGCTTTGGGTTGAATAAGCATCGCTTATGTAGCCCACAAGACCTTCTGCCGTGATAACGGGATCATATACCGAAACACCGTCAAGCGTACCTTTATCTATTGTAAAGGTGTAGAACGGATCGGAGGTATCACGGGCAATAAGCATTGCGGCAGTAAATTCAAAGGAAGGATTATTTTCCTTTATATCAAGAAAATCCTTGTAAAACTCATTTTGCCGGAGCACGCTTTCGTATTCTATAAGCTGATATTCCTTCTCGGCAAGCTCTGCTTCAAGTGCTTCGATCTCTTTTTTCAGCTTTTCGTTCTTCTGCATATTATCAAAAAAGTCGGATATTCCCCCGGAAATATTTGAGCAGAATTTCTGTATCGGTGTAATGACCGCTGCAGCTGCATCTGACTGCCATGCTCTGAATTCAGGGAAGATAAGACTTGATACAAGAAGAATACATAATACGACGGTTATCGACAAAATAGCCTTGAATTTTCTGCTTTTAAAGAAAAACCACATTTTGAGGACCCCCGTGCATTAATAGTATTTAGCTCGTTTCTGATATGAATCAAAGGGAATTTCAAGCTCAAGTCGCTTTGAGATACCGTTTGCTACGCTGTCAAGCGGATCATCCGCAATATTAACGGGAATTGCTGTTTCTCTTGCAATAAGCTTGTCTATACCCGGGAGCAACGCACCACCGCCGGTAAGAGTGATACCCTTGTCGATAATGTCGGATGCCAGTTCAGGCGGAGTTTTTTCGAGCGTATAGCGAATGGCCTCGCAGATCTTTGAAAGCGGCTCAGAAAGTGCCTGACGCACCTCAAACGCATTAACAATAATATTTTTGGGCAGTCCGTCAATAAGGTTTCTGCCTCGTATTTCCATTGATTTTTCCGACTCGCCGTCAAACTCCCATGCGGAGCCAAGCTCAATCTTTATCTGTTCTGCGGTGCGTTCGCCGATAAGCAG
>JAXJVX010000272.1:0-8552 GCA_036308305.1 Acutalibacteraceae bacterium
AAGCCATTTTTACCGGCAAGTGCCTCTCCGCTTAATTTTAATAGTATTCTTTTATATTTAGGAACCATAATAAAAACATCCTTTCATTAGCATATAATTATACATATATATAATACTATATTTATTGCTCAATGTAAAGAAATAAATTTGTAAATATTCTGTGGATAAAATGAAAAAATGTCTTGACAAAATGTTGTGATATTAATATAATAGATTTTGTTGAATATTTTGCTGATATGGCTCAGGTGGCAGAGCACTTCCTTGGTAAGGAAGAGGTCACCGGTTCGAATCCGGTTATCAGCTCCAAAAAGAAAAGTCACACATCGTGTGGCTTTTTCTTTTTGTTCTTTTCACTATTCTCTTTTCACTTTTCACTCTTCTCTAAAACTGTGTGACTTTTCCAGATAAAAGATAAGAAAGAAGAGATAAAAGAAAAGGTGTGGCTTCGCCACTAATATATACAATGCTTCGCATTGATTTACTGCCGCTTTTATGCTATAATACACCTAAAGGTCGGTGATTTTATGAAGTGGTTGAAAAAGTTGTTTAACAAAAACAGACAATTAAAAATTGGACCTGTACCGCCAATGCCTTCTTGGGATAAGATAGTTGAATTACTATATGATAAAAATTTGGATTCGTTTTGTGATGAAGTAATAAATGTTCTTTATTCCAAAGACAATTCAATGCGTTATGTAGTTTTGAAAGATGAAAAAGATATTTTTACATATCAATTGGAAGCAATTTATCGATTTGATGAAGATGTGTGGAATTTCCACACATCTTTTTTTCTTATGAGGTTTCATTTTACATCGATTTAACAATAATATGATTATGGTTTTAATGATTCAATCATAAAATATAAACAGTCAAAGCGTACATACTGGTTATGCTTTGAGGCAATAATAACCTTAATAAAGAAAGGAAAAATCAAAAATGAAAAAAACATTAAGAATCATTTCAATCATTATGTCAGTACTTATGCTTGCAGCAGCACTTACAAGCTGCGGCAATGCAACCAACACAGCAATCACTGTTATCTCCCGTGAAGAAGGATCGGGCACAAGAGATGCATTCACAGAGCTGCTCGGTATCAAGGTAGACGATGTTGATAACACAATTGAAACTGCAGAATTTCAAAGCAGCACTTCAGTAGTTATCACTTCTGTAATGGGCAATGAATCAGCAATCGGCTACATCTCGCTCGGTTCACTTAACGACAGCGTAAAGGCTGTTAAGGTAGACGGAGTTGAAGCAACAGCTGAAAATGTTAAAAACGGCACATATGTTGTTGCTCGTCCCTTTAACATTGCAACTAAAGAGAATATAAGCGAAGTAGCAGCTGATTTTATCAAGTTCATAATGTCATCAAACGGCCAGCAGCTTATCAATGATGAAGGCTATATTGCTGTAAACGAAAATGCAGAAGAATATGTTGCTAACAACCTCAGCGGTAAGGTTACTCTTGCAGGCTCAACTTCAGTTGCTCCGGTAATGGAAAAGCTCACCGAAGCATACAAAGCTCTTAACAGCAATGTTGAATTCGAGATCCAGCAGACAGGTTCATCAGCAGGTATGACGAGTACTATCGAAGGCGCTTGCGACATCGGTATGGCTTCACGTGATGTAAAGGATACAGAGGTTGCAAAAGGCATTACAGGTACAAAGATCGCAATGGACGGTATTGCAGTTATCGTAAATACTGCTAACGATGTCGACACTCTCACAAGTGAGCAGATCAAAAACATCTATACAGGTGAACTCGCCGACTGGTCAGAGGTAAAATAAAAAAATTATGTCACACATTAAAGAACGGTTGATGCAAGCGGTATTTGCTTTATGTGCTTGTATATCAATAATAGCAGTAGCACTCATCTGCATTTTTATACTTGCAAACGGCGTGCCTGCAATAAGCGAGATAGGAGTATTCAATTTTATCTTCGGTAAGAATTGGAAGCCGTCTCAAGGTATATACGGTATATTCCCTATGATAGTAGGCAGCTTATATGTAACAGCAGGAGCTGCCATCATAGGAGTGCCGATAGGTATTATGTGTGCAGTATTTATGTCTAAATTCTGTCCAAAACCTTTGTATCGCATTTTAAAGCCATGTATTGAACTTCTCGCAGGTATTCCTTCAATAGTTTACGGATTTTTTGGACTTATGGTTATTGTGCCGATAATGCAGGATATTTTCGGCGGTAACGGAAAAGGAGTGCTTACTGCTTCAATACTTCTCGGAATAATGATACTGCCAACCGTTATTAATGTGGCAGAATCTTCAATAAGCGCTGTGCCGGATAGCTACTACGAGGGCTCTCTGGCACTTGGTGCTACACATGAACGAAGTGTTATGAAAGCACAATTACCAGCCGCAAAATCGGGTATTTTTGCCGGAGTAGTACTTGGAATCGGCAGAGCTATCGGAGAAACTATGGCAGTAGTCATGGTTGCAGGTAACTCGACTGTAATACCAAACTCAATTACCTCCGGTGTACGAACTCTCACATCGAACATAGTACTCGAAATGGGTTATGCTACTGATCTTCACCGTGGGGCACTTATTGGTACTGCGGTGGTGCTGTTTGTATTTATACTCATAATTAACCTATCATTTTCTGCATTAAAAAACAGTAAGAAGGCAGGGTGACAATGTGAAGCAGATAAATAAACGCACCATTTCTGACAGAATAGACGAATACAAGAAAAGCCCATCCTCATTTATCACAATGATAATTGTTATTCTGAGCGCAATTATTACAATAGGTGCACTTGTATCTCTAATCGGATATATTCTTATCACGGGCATCCCCCACCTAACACCCGAACTATTCAGCTTTCAATACAATTCCGAGAATGTATCAATGATGCCTGCTATCATAAACACAGTAATTATGATAGTTCTTACGCTTATACTATCTGTACCGATAGGAATTCTTTCCGCTGTTTATCTTGTGGAATACGCAAAACGCGGTAACAAGCTCGTTAAAGTAGTTCGAATCACAACTGAAACGCTTCAGGGCATTCCGTCAATAGTATTTGGTCTGTTTGGTTTTATATTCTTTGTAATAACACTTAAATGGCAGTATTCTCTGCTTGCGGGTGCTCTGACACTTGCAATAATGGTACTACCGGTAATAATCAGAACAACTGAAGAAGCTCTGCTTGCAGTTCCCGACTCATACCGTGAAGGCAGCTTCGGGCTGGGAGCCGGTAAGCTTCGTACTGTATTTAAGATCGTGTTGCCGAGCGCAGTTCCCGGTATATTAGCAGGTGTTATTTTAGCAATTGGAAGAATTGTAGGCGAAAGTGCTGCGCTGATATTCACATCCGGCACCGCTGCAAAGGTACCTACAAGCCTTTTTGATTCGGCAAGAACACTGTCTGTCCATATGTATGCGTTGCTAAGTGAGGGACTATATACCAACCAAGCTCATGCAACCGCAGTTGTGCTGTTGGTGGTTGTCATCGGAATAAATGCGCTTTCGAATTTCGTTGCATCACGGTTTAGTAAGAAACGAGGATAACACATATGAAATTTTCAATAAAAAATCTTGATCTGTATTATGGCACATTTCATGCGCTTAAAGATGTAAATCTTGATATCCCCGAAAATCAGATCACTGCCTTTATCGGTCCGTCAGGCTGTGGTAAATCTACTTTACTTAAATCCTTAAACCGTATGAATGACCTAGTAGAGGGATGTAAAATAACGGGTAAGGTTCTGCTTGACCACAGAAACATATACGAAGGTATGAATGTAAACGAACTGCGTAAAAGAGTAGGTATGGTTTTTCAAAAGCCAAACCCATTTCCTATGAGCATTTACGACAATATAGCATACGGTCCAAGAACCCATGGAGTGCGTTCCAAAGCAGCTCTTGATGAGATAGTAGAAAAGTCGCTTAAGGATGCGGCTATTTGGGATGAGGTCAAAGACAGATTGAAGAAATCGGCACTCGGACTTTCAGGTGGCCAACAGCAGCGGCTTTGCATTGCAAGAGCTCTTGCTGTTGAGCCGGAGGTTCTGTTGATGGACGAGCCAACTAGCGCACTAGACCCGATTTCAACTTCTAAGATAGAAGAACTTGCAATTACGCTAAAAGAGAAGTATACTATAATTATAGTAACCCACAATATGCAGCAAGCAGTCCGCATTTCCGATAAAACTGCATTCTTTCTGCTTGGAGAAGTAGTGGAGTTTAACGATACTGCAACGCTCTTCTCAACGCCTAATGAAAAACGCACTGAGGATTATATTACAGGGAGGTTTGGTTAATGCGTACTATGTTCGACGAGCAATTGGAGTTACTAAACCAAGAGCTTATAAAAATGGGTGCACTTTGCGAGGTTTCTATCTCCTGCGCTATAAAATCACTGCTTGAAAATGACGAAAAAATGCGTCAAAAAGCAATTGATACAGACGAACAGATAGACCGTGCAGAGCGTGATATAGAAGCTATTTGCATGCGTCTTTTGTTGCAGCAGCAGCCCGTGGCAAAGGATCTGCGTACTATTTCATCGGCTTTGAAGATGATTTCCGATATGGAGCGTATCGGCGATCAATCATCAGATATTGCGGAAATCACTCGCCATATCACTGATTATGATAAAAGCTGCATGGAGGATATCAAAAAGATGTCCGAATCGGTTATCAGAATGCTAACAATGAGCATTGATTCCTTTGTCAAAAAGGATGTTGAGCTTGCCAACCTCGTATTTGATTCCGACGACGAGGTAGATGCATACTTCAACAAAACAAGAACCGATATCATCGCCCGTATTGCATCCGACTCTGACCACGGCGGATATTATCTTGATATGCTGATGATCGCAAAATACCTTGAACGTATCGGAGACCACTCGACCAATATCGCCGGCTGGGTGAAGTATTCTATCACAGGCCGACATTAGAATACGGAGAAAAAACTATGATCTATTTACTTGAAGATGACGAGAGCATAAGAAACTTTGTTATCTATGCTTTGAAAAATTCAGGCTTCTCTGCTTGCGGATTTGACACAGCCGCCGCCTTTTATAAGGCGGTAGACGAGGAGATCCCTGAGCTTGCTCTACTTGATATCATGCTGCCCGATGAAGACGGTCTTTCAGTGCTTTCAAGGCTTCGCACAAAGACTGAAACAAAGTCTTTGCCTATAATTATGCTCACTGCTAAAGGCACAGAGTATGACAGAGTTATTGGTCTTGACAGTGGTGCAGATGACTATATAAGCAAGCCATTTGGTACAATGGAGCTGATCTCACGGATCAAAGCGTTGCTTAGAAGGACAGGCAGTACTGACAAAAAGACCGAGTACACCGCAGGCGGTCTGTATGTATGTCCTCAAAAGCATATTGTTAAGGCAAACGGCAAAAATGTTACTCTAACCTTCAAGGAATTTGAAATTTTGTGTATGCTTATGAAAAGTCCCGGTACTGTTTTTACAAGAGATCAGATACTTACAAGCGTTTGGGGTTATGACTACCTTGGCGAAAGCAGAACGGTTGATGTCCACATTCGAACATTGCGTTCAAAATTAGGCGAAGCAGCCTCTGTAATTGAAACAGTCCGCGGAATTGGATATAAAATATCGGAATAAGGGACGGACAAATGAAAAAGAAGATACTTTCAGGAATTATAATTTGTACATTTATTTCTGTAATTTGTGCATTTATACTGATAACCGGTGGTTTGCATGATTACACCACAAACATATTTACTGCCGAACTTAAAAATGAAGCAATATATGTTGCAGGCGGACTTGAAACAAGCGGAAGCGATTATTTTGATAATATTAAAAGCTTTTCAAGTCGTATAACATGGATCGCCGAGGACGGTACAGTGCTTTTTGACAGCCGTGCAGAAGAACCGCTTGAAAATCACGCAGACCGTGAAGAATTCATTGAAGCAAAGAGTGACGGTGAGGGTTATGCCAACCGTACATCAAATACATTTTACAAAGAAACCACCTATTATGCAATGCTGCTTGATGATGGTTCTGTATTACGAGTTTCCGGTGAACAAAGCTCAATATTCACGTTGTTTATGGGCATACTTACGCCGGTAATTGCAATACTTTTCTTTGCGCTTATACTTGCTACGGTGCTATCAACCTTAATATCACGCAGGATCGTTAAACCGATAAACGAGATTGATTTAGACTCCCCGGATATCTCAAGCTCTTATGATGAGCTTGCACCTTTTATTCGCAAGATACAAAAGCAAAATAAGAAAATCAAAGCGCAGATGCATGAGATAGGAAGACGGCAAGAAGAGTTCAGCATTATCACTGAAAATATGGCTGAAGGCTTTTTGGTGCTTGATTCCCACGCTGATATACTTTCCTGCAACAACGCAGCAAAGAAAATACTCGATATCGACAGCGATGTGATCAACAGCAACGTCCTATCTGTAAACAGAAGCGATGCCTTCAGAAACGCTGTATCAGAAGCTCTGGGCGGCAACAGTTGTGAATTTGTAACGGAGATAAACCAACGCATCTATCGCATAATCGCAAATCCTGTACGCATCGAGCAAAAGCTGACCGGCGTTATCATTATCATTATCGACACTACCGAATATGAGTTGCGCGAAAAAATGCGCCGCGAATTTACATCAAACGTATCTCATGAGTTGAAAACACCGCTGACGACTATCTACGGTGTTTCGGATATGCTTGCAGGCGGTATAGTAAAACTAGAGGATGTGCCTTCATTTGCAAATAATATCAAGGATGAATCAGGCAGAATGATAACTCTTATAGACGATATCATCAAGCTCTCCCAGCTTGATGAGGGTAATATCCCGATCGAAAAAGAGCAGATAGATCTGTACGACCTCACCGAGGTAGTACTTGAACGATTAAAGCCGAAAGCGCATGAGAAAAATGTCGCCTTGGAGCTTAAGGGTGAAAGTGTAAATATCATCGGCATCAGACCTGTAATTGACGAAATGATATATAATCTTTGTGATAACGCTATCAAGTACAACAAGGATAACGGCAAGGTTACCGTAAAGATATCAAAATGTGATTCACACGCAGTTATTACTGTTAAGGACACAGGTATCGGCATACCGAAGGAGCACCAACAAAGAGTGTTTGAACGTTTCTACCGTGTCGATAAAAGCCATTCAAGAAAGATCGGAGGCACTGGTCTCGGGCTTTCAATTGTAAAACACGCTGTTGCTTTTCACGGCGGTACAGTCACGCTGAAAAGTACTGAGGGCAAGGGCACAACAATAACTGTAGTAATATAAAAATCGGTGTCTTATGACACCGATTCAGTCTGTCGAAAAAGTCCAGTTTGTACCGGGCTTTTTCGACAGACTGTAACGCCTTGTGTTTTACAAGGCGTTATTTAATTTAATCCCTTTTCTCAATTACTCTGCGTTTTTTATCATTATAATACACTTCGTTTATTACTTCGCCGTTTTCAAAACTGATGAGATTTTTAACTGTTATTTCCGCTATGGCTTGCATAGCCTCTTTTGTAAAAAAACCTTGATGTGAAGTCATCACCACATTCGGAAAAGACAATAGACGCTGCAATTCATCGTCCTCGACTATCTCATTAGAAAAATCCTCAAAGAAGTACTCGCTCTCCTCCTCGTAAACATCAAGACCTGCACCACCTATTTTTTTAGCCTTTAATCCCTCAATAAGTGCAGAGGAATCAATCAGCTTACCTCTTGATGTGTTTACTATCAACACGCCATCCTGCATTTTTTCGATGTTATCTGCACATATAATATGTTTTGTATCGGGGGTAAGCGGACAATGCAGAGATATGATATTTGAACGCGAGAACAGTTCTTCAAGCGGAACATATTCAATACTTTCATCATTAGACGGATACGGATCATATGCTATCACATTCATATTAAAGCCATGGCAGATATTCATAAATATCCTACCGATCTGTCCGGTACCAATGATGCCGGCGGTCTTGCCGGACAAATCAAAACCGAGTAGGCCATTGATATTAAAATTGTTATCCTTTGTCCTTATATATGCCTTGTGGGTTTTTCGGTTGACAGTCAGCAGCAGTGCCATTGCGTGCTCAGCAACTGCTGCGGGTGAGTAAGACGGCACACGCACAACGGATATTCTGTCCTTTGCCGCTTCAAAATCAACATTATTATAGCCTGAGCAGCGCAGCGCTATAAGCTTTACCCCAATTGAGCACAAAATATCTATGGTTGCTTTATCAACGGTATCATTAACAAACACGCATACCGCATCATAGCCTTTTGCAAGCACTGCTGTATCCTCACACAGCTTATTTTCATAGTATTTTACCTTGATGTTATATTGTTCGCATAACGGCGAAAACCAAATTTTATCGTACGGCTTTGTATCAAAAAAAGCCACCTTCATTTTAAGCACTTCCCTTCCTAATGTTATTATGTTCGTTCGTTGCCGTAAAAATCAAAAAAATTCGTAAATTAATTGCGAGTAAATCGGAGATAAACAGAGAAAACAAGAGAAATAAAGAGATTATAAAAAACAAATTAAAATATTTAAAATTTCTTATTGACATCCGGCCTCGCT